>JAYVVO010000476.1:0-3251 GCA_043786955.1 Saprospiraceae bacterium | reverse complement strand
CTGTGAAAGTGATATTCCACTTTTTATACTCGTTCAGAATACGTTTAAATTCTTGAATGTCTAATTTAGGTGCTAAAAATAAATTCCGAATATCAACGGTTAAAACATATTGAAGCGCATCTTTAAAAGCATTCGGTATCGGTTCGTTGGCGGCTATTAATCCGTTCATGAGCGGATAATTTTTTTCATAGATGTTTCGGAATGCGTACTCCACATCGCGCATATTTTTAGTTGTAATTTGCGCGATAATTTTCTGGCGTTGCTCTTTAAAGAGTTGCCAAATCGTGAATTTTTCTGGTCCGAAATACTGCTGAAGTTTTCCGATAACACCCGCTAAATCAGCATTATTAAAAAAAGTAGAAGTTGCTTCGTACATTTCTTTAAAATCTTCTTCGTCAAGTGTTGTAGAGATATTGCCAATAAGGTTGAGCTGACCGAGATATAAAACAGCAAAACTGAAAGATTTTTTCGAATGCGTAATTTTCGAGTGTACCATAGCGCGACCAAAAACCATGATATTACTGCCCGCTTCAATGCGCTCTAAAAAATCGGTTGTGATGATGTAGTTATAAAAATCGTACTTATCGGGATATTTTTCGAACAGAGAACTCGCCGCAAAATGTCTACCAACTCCGACCAAAGAAACTTGCGCAGGTAAAACATTTTTATCGTAAACACCTTGACCGTTTACAAATTCTGGCAAGTTGCTCGGTGCTTTTTCTAATCTGAATCTAAACTCATCCTCTAAATCTATATGTGCAGTTTGTTTGGCGTAGTTTATAGCGCGACAAGCGTATTGAAGAATCTGCGTCGTTTCCAAACCAGATATTTCGTCAAAAAACCAACCACAACTCGTAAACATCAGAATAGCATTGCGCTGCATTTCGAGCAGACGCAGTAATAATACCCTCTCTTTTTGTGTGAGTTCGCGACGTTGAAAACGTGTAATAAATTTATCAATATTTTCTGGCGAACGGTCTAAAATGATATCAATATAGTTTTCGCGCGTCGCCCAAACATCTTCCACTAACATTCCCGCGTGTTCTTCAAATACCTGAGTGAGTTGGTCACGCAACCAATTTAAAGCTAAACGCAACGGTCCGCGCCATTCTTGGTGCCAGCCGCCATAACCACTATTGCAACCACAATTACTTTTCCATCTTTCGATACCATGTACACAACTCCACGAGGAGTTTTCATGAATTTGCATTTCAAATTTCGATGGATAAGCAGCTAAAAACTCGGCGTAATTGGTGAGCTTTATATCTTTATTTTCCTCAAAGAAATTTAAACAATCGGCAAGTGCCATTTCACCGCGTTTGTGATGGTGTCCATAACTTTCGCCATCGGTAGCAATGTTGGAGATTTGAGGTGTATCGTTTTTATCGAAATTTGAAATAAATTTGGCAGCAAACATTTTACCCGAATTGAGTAATCCTTCAAAAGCAACTGATTGTGCAATTCTTCCGTCGTAAAAAAAAGCATCAATGTGTGCGCCCGAAGGTAAAAAAATGCGATACGGTAAGCGCGTATCAAAGTTTTCATTCGTGATGTTGTGCCAATTATCCGAACCTATCCCGCGTAAAGCTTTAGCTTGTCGCGGTGCAAAAATGGTAAATTTAATGCCGCAACGCGCCAAAATTTCTAACGTTTCTGTATTCACTGCGGTTTCTGCTAACCACATTCCTTCTGGAAAACGATTGAAATGACTTTCAAAGTCGCGAATTCCCCATTTAACTTGCGTAAGTTTGTCGTTAAAATTAGCCAGTGGCATAATTAGATGGCTATACACTTGTGCAACAGCTGAACCATGTCCGTTGAATAATTTTTGAGATTCTTTATCTGCCTCCTGAATCGCTTTATACGTTTCTGGATCGAATTGCTTTTGCCAGGAAAGCAACGTTGCGCCGATATTAAAACTCATTCGGCTGTAATTATTGACAATATTAACTATGCCAGATTGGCTATCGAGAATACGCGCCGATGCATTAGTTCCGTAACATTCAAAATTAATGCGCGCATTCCAATCGTGAAATGGTGCAGCAGATTCTTGTAATTCAATAGCCTCGAGCCAAGCATTCTCGCGCGGGGGCTGATAAAAATGTCCATGGATACAAACAAACTTATTCTTCATTCCTAATTAATTCTTTAGTGTATTTCGAGAATCTAAAATACATTAAACATAAAGTCATGTATTTTAGTCTTTGAACTTCTTTAAAATATTTTACGCTCTACCCTACTGATATATTTTTGCAAGTTTGGCAATTTTTATTTTTGCCACGCTCAAAAACTAAATCAATTCTACCCAGCATCAAACCTGCCCAACCTACTTGATTTATAATTATAGGTTTGCCTTCCGCATTTTTTGTTACGTCGGGTTTGCTTAAAAAAGTGTGTGTATGTCCACCGATTATTAAATCAATATTTTTAGAAACACCAGCGAGTTTGACATCGCTTATTTTATTTGGATCGTTATCGAATTTATAACCCAAATGAGAAAGACAAATCACGTAATCGCATTTTTCGGCGCCTTTGAGTTTCATTGCAGTATCATTCGCAATTTTAACAGGGTCATTATAGCGCGTTTCGCCGTAAAGTTTATCTGGCACTAAACCTGCGAGTTCTATGCCAACTCCGAAAACACCAACTTTAATGCCGTCTTTAACAAAAATTTTATAGGGCTGAACATGGTTTTGTAGCGGCGTATTCGCGATTCCATAGTTTGTATTTAAAATTGGAAAAGATGCGTACTTCAATTGCTTTACTAAATTTTCCATACCGCCATCAAAATCGTGATTGCCAATAGTTGTTGCATCGTAACCCATTTGCTCCATGAGTTTTATTTCGAGTTCGCCGTTGTACATATTAAAGTAGGGCGTGCCTTGAAAAATATCACCAGCATCGAGCAACATAACATTTTTTTCGGAAGCGCGCACTTTTTTAATTAAATTAAATCGGCGTGCAACACCACCCATTCCTTGATTTTGAGTGCCGTCCATTGGAAACGGGTCAATATGACTGTGCACATCGTTGGTATGTAGAATCGTTAGTTTTGTAAATTCGGGTTGATTTTCCGCAAAAGTGTTTAACGGAAAACCGCCCACACTGAGTGCAACACCGCCTTTAACTGTATTTAAAACAAAATTGCGTCTGTTCATCTTTTTATTATCTGAATCATGATTTAAATAATTTTGAAATTCAAACCTATTCCTTCTTCCCTATTCCCTATTCCTTAACCAAAGTTATTCTGT
>JAYVVO010000475.1:0-22933 GCA_043786955.1 Saprospiraceae bacterium | reverse complement strand
GCGTTTCAATGCTGCCAGATTCGTAAAAGATATTTGACATTTGATTTGAGATTTGGCGCAGTTCGCATAAATTAATTACCTGAGCGCGCATACAATGCCCTTCTTCGAGCAAAACCAAACGATTAACGTCTATATCGTTGGCTATTAAGTATTTTTTTTCTAAAACAGATTCATTTTTGGCAGCATACACTACAAATTCTTCTTTAAAAAGTAGTGATTCAAAAAGTGTCGTATCACCTGAAGGTGTTGCCATAATACCAATATCGAGCAAGTCTTTTTTAAGTTTGTAAACGATATTTTCTGTCGTTAACTCAAAAATAAATAATTTAATAGCTGGATATTTTTCAGAAAATTTTTTAAGAAATAAAGGCAATAAGTACGGTGCTAAAGTGGGGATGATACCAATACGTAGCTCACCAGAAAGTGATTCCTTTTCATTTTCTATTATTTCGCGCAACTGAGCCGTTTCTTTTAAAATTTTTCGCGCCTGTTCAATTACTAATACACCAACTTCAGTTGGCACAACAGGTTGTTTGGATCTATCAAAAATTATCACTCTCAATTCTTCCTCTAATTTGTGTAACATCATACTCAAAGTAGGTTGCGTCACAAAACACGCTTGTGCTGCTTTTGCAAAATGCCTGAGATTATCAACTGCAATTACATACTCAAGTTGTTGAAGCGTCATATTATTTAGTTATAAGTTTTACTGATGCAAAGATAAATTTTATCAATTTAGTTTATGAACAACATCTTCTTATATTTGTATAAAGTATTAAAAAAAGTATAGAATTTTTTCATGTCAATAGCACAAGCACTTTGCACAGATTTCAACAAGAATATGTTGAACAATCATGGTACAACGGCGGAAGCTAAAAAATCAGCAATTACAGAGTATTAATTTTTTTTCTTGCAGAAATAATTATTTATTTAATTTAAGCCTCCGTTAGTGAAAACTTTCGGAGGCTTTTTTTTATATCACACCGTCAAAACTCAAACGATGTTACTTTAGGATCGTTTAGAATAATGTTAATGAAATGCTCGTGATTCTTTTCCGTGCCAATAACAAACCATGTACTCGAAAGGTCATTTCCGTAGCGTGCGTGTTTGCCGCGTCTGAATTTAAGTTTGTTTCTCTGAAGCAATTTTTCATAATGTTTTATTTGACCATCAATATAAGGGCAAACAATTTTGTAATTTCTGATTTGATTATTGCGATCAATCCACGATTCTAAATAAGTGAAGCCGACTAAAACAATCATTGATAAAGTACATCCTAACAAAGAAGCGGAATAATACCCGTCACCAATTCCTATACCGAGCGCAGCAACTAACCAAATAGTAACAGCTGTTGTCAAACCTTTGACGCTATCATCTGTTCTAAAAATAATTCCAGCACCTAAAAATCCGATACCTGTTACGATGTTTGATGCAATGCGGTCAACGTTATTCGGAGAACCAATATGTTCCGAAAATATTGTGAAAAGGCACGCGCCCAAAGAAATCATTATCATTGTTCGGAATCCAGCAGATTTATTTCTATATTCTCTTTCAGCGCCTATGATACCGCCAATAATTACGGCAAGCGTAAGGCGTATTAGTAAAGTAGTAAGTGGTAACATACTTATAGGGTGAAAAAAATTAGGAGGTGTAATTAATTGTACAGTGAAAACGCATTGGCAATTAAAATGGAATTATTATTCGCAGCGACTTACTCTTCTGTGTTTACAAATTTAAAAGTATACGCTGCAAAAGTTGCACCGATTGGGCAGGCGAGTAAATAAATCCAGAAATTTTGGTAATTTATGAGTTGAATTGCACTCAAACCTGCAGCAATGGCAGGATTGAAAAAACCACCCGACACACTACCGAAAGCATAAATCATAGCAGTTTGAGTCAAGCCAATGGCTAAACCATAAAAATTATTTCCGTCTAATGCTTTCGATGTTGCTACATTTAAAACTACCCAAGTTAATGCAAAAGTTCCAATTGCTTCAGCAGCGAAAGCTTGACCGATACCAAAAAATAGAGGAACATCAGCAAATGGTAATGGAATTTGTTTTAATTTTACTGACACTAATAACGAAGCAATGAATGCCGCGCCAACGCCGCCTATAATTTGAACGACTCCATAAAATAAAAATTCCATGCCAGTAATTTTAGAGCGCAAATAAAATGCTAAGGAAATAGCTGGATTAAAATGCGCTCCCGACAAATGACCGTTCGCAAAAATCATAACCATTAAAGTAACACCAACGGCAATAGGTTGAATATCTGATTGTACTTTTGTGAGCGTTACCATACTTACTACAAGCACCAGAAAGAAAGTGCCTATAAATTCGGCGATATATTTTTTGTAGTTCATTTTTTTAATTAGAAAGTAGACAAAAATAGTACAGAAATTAAAATTTATACTATTTTTAGATTTTAATTAAAAAAAAACCTCGTCCTTACATAGCAAGGACGAGGAAACATCGTGTTAGTTAAATCTCACTTTCGCGAGTATTTTTCAGACGCATTTTTATTTGTAAGTCACATCAACTAAAATTAATGAATATTTTAATTTTCGGAAACGGAAAAATGGGAAAAATGATTGAACGATTAGCCACTGAGCATGGACATAAAATTGTAGCAAAAATTGATATCGACACCGAGATAAAAAATTCTTTTTTTGATGAATCGGATGTTGCCATTGAGTTCACGCAACCCGATGCAGCAGTCAAAAATATTACGTTGTGCGCGCAACACAAATTACCTATAGTTGTGGGCACAACAGGGTGGTATGAAAATTTAGAAAAAGTAAAAAGAATAATTGACGATAATAATTCTGCGCTACTTCACGCTACTAATTTTAGTATTGGTGTAAATATATTTTTTGCCGTCAATAAGTTTTTAGCGCATAAAATGAATTTACAAACAAATTATACTCCTAAAATTACAGAAGTGCATCACACACAAAAGTTAGATGCGCCGAGCGGAACAGCTATAACAACGGCTGAAGGAATTATTTCTGAGATGTCGCGTTTTACACATTGGTCGTTGAATGAAAAATCTGAAACCAATGCGATTAAAATTATTTCCGAACGCATTGATTCAACACCTGGTACGCACACAGTTGTTTATGATTCTTTCATAGACTCTTTAGAAATAAAACATACTGCACATTCGCGCGAAGGTTTCGCACTCGGTGCAATTACTGCAGCAGAATGGATTGTTGGTAAACGCGGCGTGTTTACCATGCAAAATGTTTTAGAAATTTAAATTCACTCATTAAAGTCTTCAATAAATTAAAATTGTATGAAAAAATTCAATTTGTATGCACGTTTATTTTTTATTTTTTTTATTTTATTCAAGGTTCAATCAATCGGTAAGGCGCAAACATTTAACGCTGACTCTGCTTTTATAGCCGAAAATTATGTCAAGAAAGAAGTCAACATAACGGTTAGAGATGGCGTAAAACTTTTTACCAGCATTTATTCGCCACGCGATAATTCTAAAATGTATCCTATTTTGTTGTCTCGAACACCTTACACGGTTGCACCATACAGCGCGAGTGAAATGAAAAAAAGATTTCAAAATATGACGTTGGCGCGCAGTGGTTACATTTTTGTTTTCCAAGATGTGCGTGGACGTTGGATGAGCGAAGGCGAATTTGTTGATGTTCGACCAATTAATATGGATAGAAGTTCAACTAAAAATATTGATGAAAGCACTGACACGTATGATACTGTTGATTGGCTCGTTAAAAATACGAACTGCAATGGTAAGGTTGGCGTTTATGGAATTTCTTATCCAGGGTTTTACGCTACCAATGCTTTAATAAAGGCGCATCCAGCCGTGAAAGCAGTTTCGCCACAAGCACCAGTAACAGATTGGTTTTTAGGTGACGATTTTCACCACAACGGTGCATTGATGCTCGAAGATGCTTTTTCTTTTTATTTAAATTTTGGCAGACCTCGACCAGTGCCGACAACGACGCAAACTCCAACAAAACTCGAATTTCCAGATAATTATAATTTCTATTTAAATGTTGGTGCACTTTCCGATTTTACAAAAAAATATATGGGCGATAGCATCAAGTTTTGGAATGATTTAATGTCGCACCCTAATTACGATGCGTTTTGGAAAGCGCGCAATATTCGCAATTTTTTGAACGATGTGCAACCCGCCAGTTTAGTTGTCGGTGGATTATTCGATGCAGAAGATTGTTTCGGTGCTTGGAACACTTACAAGGCGATAGAAAAACAAAATGTTGCAACACATAGCAACCGTTTAGTTATGGGACCTTGGTTTCATGGCGCGTGGGGTGGAAGGAGTGAAGGTGAAAAATTAGGTAATATTCATTTCGGTAGCGCAACTTCCGAATATTATCAGAAAGAAATAGAATTTCCATTTTTTGAATTTTATTTGAAAGATAAAGGCGCAATGAATATCGCCGAATGTAATATTTTTGAAACGGGAACAAATAAATGGACAACGTATAATAGTTGGCCTCCCGAAAATTCAAAAGATGTAGCTTTCTTTTTAGATTCGAATGGTAAACTTTCAACCGTTCAACCGAGTATTGAAAATGTAAATGTCGTTGAATGGACATCCGATCCAAATCATCCTGTTCCTTATACGGAAGATGTAATTAATCAGAGGACGCGCGAGTATATGGACGATGACCAACGTTTTGCTTTCAGAAGACCTGATGTGGCGAGTTTTCAAACCGAAATATTAACTGAAGATGTTACTGCCACCGGACCAATTGTTGCAGATTTACTATTTTCAACTTCAAGTACCGATGCAGATATTATTGTAAAAGTCATTGATGTTTTTCCAGACGATGAACCAACACCCAAAGACGGTAAAGTGACAATGGGTGGTTACCAAATGTTGGTGCGCGGGGAAGTAATGCGCGGAAAATTTAGAAAAAATTTTGAAACACCCGCCCCTTTCACACCGAATGAACCAACCGATGTAAAATTTACACTGCCCGATATTGCTCATACTTTTAAGAGAGGGCATAAACTGATGGTACAAATTCAAAGTTCATGGTTTCCTTTAGTGGATAGAAATCCGCAAAAGTTTCTCGATATCTACCATTCTACGCGTTCAAATTTCGTTTCCGCGCACCACATACTTTATTGCGGCGGAAATAATGCGGCGCGTATAATTTTAAAAATCAAAAAATAAAATCTATACTGGGTTAAAAAATCGCCGATTAATAAATTAAAATTATCTTTGCGCCGCTTACAGAAATATTTTCTGTACTTAAACGACTTTGATATTGTCGCGCAGCATTTTTTTGCTGCTACAATTGTCACAACACACATTTATGAAACAAGATAATCGTAGTAACATCTTTGGTTTGTTACTCATTATGGGAATATTATTGGCTTGGAATTTTTTCACCGCGCCATCGAAAGAAGAAATATTTGCCCAAAAACGTTTACGCGATTCGATAGAGTTAGCAAAAAAAGGAATTACGAATCCGCAACCGCCTGCTGCAAATCAGCCATTAGTGAATAATAAACAAGATAAGTTGATTGATAGTTCAAAGTTTAAAACGCAAAGTGAGCAATTAACAACTTTAGAAAATGGCGTTTTTAAAATTGTTTTTAGTAATAAGGGTGGTCGAATAAAAAATGTACTGCTAAAAAATTATCAAAAAATTTATCAAGATTCTGCTCGCAACGATCATTTCGCACCGTTGTATTTGTTTGAAGATCCTAAGAATAAATTTTCTTACAATATTCCAGTGGCAACGGGTTCGGGAAGTATCAACACTGAAGATTTATATTTTACGGCGCAAGCGACTGAAAATTCAGTTATTTTTAGAACTAATTTAGGTGCAGGTTATTTAGAACAAAAATACACCATTAATAGTGGCTATGCAATTGATTATGATTTAAATGTTCAAAACCTGAGTAGCGAATTACGACCTGACACTAAAGCTTTTCAACTGACTATAGATAATTATTTGGATAAAATTGAGAAAAACGTTAATTACGAACGTTCGCAAGGTTCGCAAAATTGGTATTGCGAAGTCGGTGAAACTCCCGATAATCAATCGCCAACAAAAACAGAAGGTAAACTTTTTAGTAAAAAACCTTTAACCTGGATTTCGCAAGATAATCAGTTTTTTAATACAACTATTGTTTCGAAGGATGGCGGATTCACTTCCGCATATCTCGGTACACAAGTTTACACAGATGCTGATCCGAATTTAAAAAAATTAACTGCACAAATTGAAGTGCCGATTACGCCCGGTGGTTCAACAAAAAAAATGATGCTGTACATCGGACCGAACGATTACTCGATTTTAAAAAAATATAATAATCAGATGGAAGATATTGTCAATTACGGCGGTAGTTTTCTCGGAACTATTAATCGTTGGATAATTCGTCCGATTTTCGATTTTCTGCACAGCATTATCGGTAATGTAGCGATTTGTATTTTAATTCTGACGCTTATCGTTAAGGCTTTGCTGTACCCACTCAATTACAGAATGCAGCGCACACAAGCAAAAACAGCTGCACTCAAACCAGAAATTGAAAAATTAAAACTAAAGATTAAGGATGACCCGCAACGTTTGCAAATGGAAACTATGAAACTCTATCAAGAGTTTGGTGCAAATCCACTCGGCGGTTGTTTGCCTTCGTTGGTGCAAATGCCAATTTGGATGGCATTGTTCAGGTTTTTTCCAGCTTCCATTGATTTCCGACAAAAAGGTTTTCTCTGGGCGAACGATCTTTCTGGTTTTGAAGAAGGTATTAAATTGCCGTTCTATATGCCGCTGTTCGGTTATCACATCAGTGTTTTTGCCGTTTTGTGGGGTTTATCGCTTATCGGTTTCACTTATTACACGATGAAAGACATGGATATGAGCGGTCAACCCGCCGGCATGAAATACATCCAATACTTTATGCCGTTGATTTTTATGGTGAGTTTTAACAGCTACGCAGCAGGTTTGAGTTTGTATATGTTATTCAGTAATTTATTGCAGATCGGACAAACTGTTGTCACAAAAAATTACGTTATCAATCACGATAAAATTCGACTTGAACTCGAGGCAAATAAGAAAAAGCCTAAAAAGACGAGCAAGTTTAGAGAAATGATGGAAAATGCGCAACGGATGCAGCAGGAGCAAACGAAAAAGAAGTGATTAAATTAAATAAATTTCAAAGCTGTAAGGTTTTAAAAACCTTACAGCTTTAGTGACTAATTTTTTTTAAATCTTACAGAAAATAAAATGCCACACACGAATTTCTTTATTATTTGTATTTTTTTATTCGGTATTTTTTCCGCTTGTTCTGAAAAAATAACAAAGGTTGCGCCCGTTGAAAAAAAATCGCCTATAAATGTTAGTGTAAAACCCGTTGAAGAACCCGCTAAAATATTAACGCCCAAAAATATTGAAGACATTGTGAGCATTCCTAAAGGAGTTGATTCTAATTTAATCATTTCAATTTCACGGGGCGGTTGTTTTGGAAAATGCGCTGCTTATTCTTTTTCTGTAACGAAAGACGGAAAGGCAGTGTACGAAGGCAGAGCGTATGTTTCAAAATTAGGTACTTATGTTGCGCAAGTTCCAAAACCTGAATTGGATAACTTTCTTTTAAAGACGCAAAATTTTGCTTCCCTACAATCTTTTAGCGACTCTTACCCGATTAAAGGCGCGACTGTTACTGACTTGCCGACAACTAAAACCTACATTCGAGTTGGAAATTCTGGGAAACTTATCGTTAACAATTATGATGCACCCAAGGAGGTTTTGGATTTAGAAACGCGCATTGAAACGTTTGCTGAAGGTCTAAATTGGAAAAAAATACAAAATTAAAATAAAGTAGCCACCAAAGATTCCATTGCTATAAAAACCCAAAGAGAAAGATTATATTTGCTAAACCCTCCAAGTTTGTATCAACTTTAATCTGAAAGTCATGTTAAAAAAACTTATTCTCGCCTTAGTTTTTATCTTAAACAGTCAATTATTTTTTGCGCAAGGGACGCGCTTATTGCGACAACCAACCATAAGTTCAAAAAGTATCGTTTTTGTTTACGCCGATGATTTGTGGAGTGTTGATCGCGACGGCGGCGATGCCAAACGTTTAACGAGTCACGAAGGGACAGAAAGTTTTCCGCATTTTTCACCCGACGGTACTAAAATTGCTTTTTCTGCGCAATACGACGGGAATACAGATGTTTATGTAGTGAATGCTGATGGTGGAGAACCCAAAAGATTAACTTTTCATCCGAGTGAGGATATCGTTCAAGGTTGGACACCTGATGGGAAACAAATTTTGTTTCGGTCTGGTCGCGCAGGTGTTCCTACAATGATTAATCATTTTTACACCATTGGTTTAGACGGTGGTAATGAAACTAAACTTCCGATTCCGCAAGCTTCCTTCGGCGAAATTTCAAAAGATGGAAATTATGTGGCTTATACACCCATAACACTTTGGGATGTGGAGTGGCGAAATTATCGTGGTGGACAAGCGCAACCGATTTGGATTTTAAATTTGAAAGATAATTCACTCATAAAAACGCCCCAAACTGATCGTGAACGACATAGTGAACCCGTTTGGTTCAAAGATGATGTCTATTTTTTATCAGAGCGGGATTATGCCAACAATGTTTGGAAGTTCAACATAAAAACAAAAGACCTCAAGCAAATTACTTTTCATAAAGATTTTGATTGCAAAAGTATTGACGCTTGCGCAGATAAAATTGTTTATGAACAAGCGGGTTATTTACACGTTTATGATCCAGCAACTAATTCTGCTAAACAATTGGTCGTGAATGTAAAAGGCGATTTTAATTGGGCGCGCCCGCGTTTTAAAGATGTTGCTCCTGCTGATTTAACAAATGCGTCACTTTCGCCAACAGGTCAACGCGCACTGTTTGAATATCGCGGCGATATATTTACTGTGCCGAAAGAAAATGGTGATAGCAGAAACATAACCAATACAAGTGGAGTAGCAGATCGCTCACCAGTTTGGTCGCCAGACGGAAAAAAAATTGCTTGGTTTTCGGATGCGAGTGGCGAATATCAATTAATGATTGGCGATCAGTTCGGAATGGAAAAACCGCGCGTGATTAATTTTCAAAAACCTACTTTTTTCTTTAAGCCTACTTGGTCATCGGATGGAAAATTTATTTCTTTCAGCGACACAGATTATACCATTTGGATAGTTGATGTTGCGACAGGTACTTCAAAAAAAGTTGATGCCGACCGCATGGCGCATCCGAACAGAACGATGAATCCTTCTTTTTCTACCGATAGCAGGTGGATAGCGTATGTGAAAATTTTAGAAAATCAGTTTAAAGCAGTTTTTTTATATAATATTGAATCGGGACAAAAAACACAACTTACGGATGGATTAGCAGACGCGATTGATCCCGTTTGGGATGCAACGGGTAAGTATTTATATTTTTTAGCGAGTACCGATTATGGTGTTTCTGCGGGTTGGCTCGACATGAGTTCTTTCGATATGCAAGTTACGAGAGGTTTATATGTAGTGGTTTTGAATAAAAAAGATGTCTCGCCACTCCTTCCTAAAAGTGACGAAGAGGAAACAAAACCCGACGAGAAAAAAGAAATAAGAGACAGTTTAAAAACGATTACAATTGATTTAGATGGTATTAGTCAACGCGTTTTATCCGTTAATCTGCCGTTGAGACATTATACTTCGTTGGTTGCAGGAACAAAAGATTATGTTTTCATAGCAGAAAACGTACCGAATCAAGAAGGTGAAACGTTGTTGCGCTATAACTTTAAAGATAAAAAATCTGAGGTATTTTTAAGTCCGATAAATCATGTAACGATTTCGCAAGATAGAAAACAGTTATTGTATCAAGGTAAAGATTATTGGGGAATTGTAAAAACAGATGCCATTCCGAAATTAGGAGACGGTAAATTAACCATAGATTTAAAAATGAAAATTGTACCACAAGAAGAGTGGAAACAAATTTTTAAAGAAGGTTGGCGCTACCAACGCGATTTTTTATATGTTGATAATGTACATGGTGCACCATGGAAACAAATTTACGATTGGTATGCGCCTTGGCTCGAACATTGCCGACACAGAACCGATTTGAATTACATCGTAGATATTTTGGGTGGCGAAGTTTCGATTGGTCACTCTTATACAAGTGGTGGCGATTTTCCAGACGTTAAAAAAATAAATATTGGTTTGCTGGGTGCAGATGTTGCAGTTGAAAATGGCGGATTTAGAATAAAAAAGATTTACAATGGAGAAAGTTGGAATCCAGAATTAAAAGCCCCATTAGCTGTTCCAGGTGTTGATGTCCACGTGGGCGATTATATTGTGGCTGTTAACGGTAAATCGCTTGATGTATCAAACAATTTTTTTAGTTATTTTGAAAACAGAGCCGATAAACAAATAAAACTTTCTGTGAATAGCGCACCGACTTTAGATAATGCAAGATTATTTATGGTTGTTCCCATTGCGGATGAAACCGCATTGCATTCGCGAGATTGGGTTGAAGGGAATCGCAGAAAAGTGGATTCGATGTCGAAAGGACTATTGGCTTATGTGTATATTCCAAATACGGGTCGCCCAGGTTATACTTATTTCAACCGCTATTATTTTTCACAGATGGAGAAAAAAGGCGCCGTTATAGATGAAAGAAATAACGGTGGCGGATCTGCGGCTGATTATATGGTAGATGTTATGGCGCGACAACTGCAAGGTTATTTCAATAGTCGAGTGGAAGGCCATAAACCTTTTACTGTTCCAAACGCCGCCATTTGGGGACCAAAGGTTATGATAATTAATGAACGCGCGGGTTCGGGTGGCGATTTAATGCCGTATTTATTTCATCAAATGAAAATCGGACCGCTCGTAGGTGTTAGAACTTGGGGTGGTTTAGTTGGTACTTGGGATACTCCGCCTTTTATAGATAAAGGCAGAATGGTAGCACCTCGTGGAGGATTTTATGATTTAAATGGTAAATGGGCTGTGGAAGGCGAAGGCATCTCACCTGATATTGAAGTTTCCCAAAATCCTGCGGATGTATTAAATGGACATGATCCGCAATTAGAACGCGGTGTTCAAGAAGCACTTAATCTATTAAAAACACAGAGTGTAAACTTAAAACCTGAACCGCAAGCTCCTGTGAAATATAAAAGGCCAGATTGAACTTTGAGCAATTAGCCTTGAGCTTTAAGGCGCCATTTGAGAGCGGTGCTCATAGCTCAAGGCTCATAGCTCAAGGCTAATTGCTTAAAGCTAAATTATTGTTGGTAACTCTTCTTCATCTTCCATTTTAAAATTTCGATGAAACGCATCGGTGCGTGAAATACTGATTTGTTCCATTTGCTTATCTATTTCGTTTAAGATTTTAGCATCTAAAAATTTTTTTGCGCCACTTTCCTCATTGATATTAATGTCGTCTCGAAATTTTAAAGTAAATTCTATACTATCGCGTTCAAACTTAATACTCACAGTTGTAAGGTGTTTAAAGGTTGTAATTTTTATGTTTCTATAGTTTTGTTCTGAAATGATGCGCATTGAGATTTTTTAAAAAAATTTACTTTTGAAAAGTAAATTTTATAAATTAATTTCTAAAGGTTATTTTCTTTTTTTATTTTTAAAACATAATCGATATCCACCTCAAAAGTTTCGGCAATTTCTGCAATTGTTAACTTTCCAAGATTTAAAGATTTTACGATACCTGCAATTGTTTTTTTAGTTTCACCAATTTTTTCACCACGTTTTTCGCCACGTTTTTCGCCTTTTGCTTCACCTAATTTAATTATTGAATCGTAGGTTGACATAATATCAGATTTTAAAGGTTTACTTTTAATTTTCGCCAAGCGTTTTTTTAATTCGATGCCGCTAAGTTCGGAGTTTCTAAGCACATATCCAACGAACATTCGCAATAACTCTAAAAGTTCTGGCTTACCTTCAAAAGATTTAAATAATTCTTCAATGTGCTTTTCCAAATAGTCTTTATCGCCTAAAGTTTTGTAACTCAAAAATAAAGATTTTAGCAAACCTATGCCTTTAGTTTTTTCTAAAGTTTCTGTATCATAATTGTTTACTTTCGTTAAATGAAAATCGAAAACGGGAAGAAAACGTAAAAATTCATTGGGAATATTTGCAAAATGATCTGCGAGTGATTTCGGCTGCCAGCTTTTTTCTCCTTGATAAATGACGATAGGCAAAATAAAAGTTAACTCTCTATCATTTGCAATATCGTTTTGCCAAATAGAAATTATGTAAGTCAGTAGTTGAATAGCAATATACTTTGAGGGATAAGATTTATGCTCTAATAAAAAAGCAATCAAAAATGTTTTACCATCAGCTTTGAGTTTCCCTTGATAGACGACATCAGAAAAAAATGCATCCATGTTGGACTTGATGTAAGTCGTATTGTCCAAATAGAAATCATTAAAATCAAAATAAGCCATTAATTCTGGCGGGAAAAAATTAACTAAGTAATCAATAAATGTTTCTTTAACTTGGAAGAAGGCTTTGAATAGTTTATCGTGTTCTTGATAAACGGCATTTTCGTTTTCGCTCATAGTTTGTTAAATTGAAAAGCGAAGATAAAAAAATATTAATTTGGTTGGTTGTAAAATAACAAATTTTTTATAAGGTTAAATCTTTGTTGATGCTCAACGAATTTATTTTATACAACTCAGCGAATTCTGGAAAATTTTGCTGAAGCAAATGATAATGTTTTTCCACAACTGCTTCATCGCCGCGAATGGCGGGACCAGTTTGCGCTTGTTGGGGCGACATGACGTCTGTTTTTGCAAGTGCCTGTTTTAAAATAGGCATAACGACTGAAAAATCTAAATTTTTGCTTTTTAAAATCTCTGAAGCAATCCGCCAAAAATTATTTGAAAAGTTGTGCGCGAATATGGCTGCAATGTGTAGAAACATTCGGTCTTCATCTTTCAACCAAAATATTTTTTCTGATAGGGTAGAGGCTATGCGCAATAAATATTTTTTTTGCAAAATTAAATCAGTTAGTTGTTGCGTTTCTACATTTAAAAAAATAGAAATATCGCTCCAATTTAAAGTTTTATCCAATTTTGTGAAAGTCTGAAAAGGATAAAAACTTCCAACATTTTTAAAATAGGCTGCTAAAATAGAAATCGGCACACTACCAGATGTATGAACAACCAGTGCTTCTGAGTTAAGATAGGGTGAAATTTGCTTCGCAACTAATTCTATGGCACTATCCGAAACAGCAATAATAACCAAATCTAAATTACCTAAGGTTTCAATATTTAATTCAACTTCGTAAGTTGAACTAAACTTAAGCGCCAATAATTCACCTTCTATTCTGTTGCGGCCAAAAACAGTTTGAAAAGTAATATCGTGCTTAAATAATCCGCGCACCAAATGAAAAGCTAAGTTGCCAGTACCTATGAGTCCAATTTTCACACTAATTTACTTAAAGTTTAGACAAAAGTAAGGCAAAGAAATATTTTTTAGCGTAATAGTAAAATTTAAAAATAAATTAACCAAAACTTTTAAGCGCCAAATAATAATCATAAAGCCTGCGTCCCTATATAATAGTTGAACGACGCTTTAGATCTAAAAGCGCGTATAATTTTACTTTTCACTTCTCGCCATTTTGCAACGTTCTGGGATACTCACTAAAATAAAAGAATTATTATAACTTGCAAAGCCTTGAAAAATGATTTTATTCAATCTCATTCCGATATTTGCACTAAAAGCAAAGAGGTGGTTTTTTATTCATTAGAAACCTTTGTCGGATTATTTATTGCAAGTGTGCCCGCAATGATAAGTCTTTACACATTCTTCTATTTGAAGAAAACAAAGACTTCGTTGTGGTTAATAATTTTAAGTGCTTTTTTGCTAAGGTTGTTATTGAGTGCACTTGATCCGTTTTTGCATAATTGGGATGAACGTTTTCATGTGTTAGTTGCCAAAAATATGATGCAATTTCCTTTCAAACCCATGTTGAATAAAAATCCCATCCTTCCCTACAATTATACTGATTGGAGCAGCAACAATATTTGGCTTCATAAACAACCTCTTTTTTTAGCAAAAAAGTTGCACTTGAAATTTGAATTCGCCTAAAAAAATTTCTAAACTAAGCATTAGAAATTAATTTTAAACGCATTTATGATTTTAGCGAAATTAATTTTGACTGTTTGCGTTAAATTATTTAACTTAGATTTGGCAAAAGCGGACAAAAATTATGGTAAAAAATAAAACCTTAGAAACAGAAATCAGTGTTGCTGATTATTTAACGACAATCGCTGACGAGAAAAAACGCAAAGATTGTTCAACAATCATTGAAATACTAACCGAACAAACAGGTTTTGAACCTCTGATGTGGGGAACAAGTATTGTAGGATTTGGTGTATATAATTACAAATATGAAACGGGACGAGAAGGGAGCGCCCCACTGTTTGGATTAGCAACACGTGCGAATAATATTGCGCTTTATCTTTCTGCACATTTCGATAATAGAGAAAATTTGCTTTCAAAATTCGGAAAATATAAATCCGATAAAGGTTGTGTCAATATTCAAAAATTGGAAGATATTGATACAAACATTTTAATCCAAATGGTTAAAAACTCTATTGAACACAAAAAACTACTTTATCCTAATTGATATGGAAAATTAATTTCCCCTCTTGGGAATTAAAACTTAATTTTTTTCAGTAGACGAAGAGCCTTCCTTATACAATTTCCTTTTCATATTAATTTCAAAGCAACATTTGAAAAAAAAAGCACTTTGTGCAAATATAAAAATTCTGTTTTGTACTTTTGACGTAGGAACTAAAACCCCTTTATTGCTATGTCAGAATTTAAGCTCGATAAAGCGTTGATTTTTGAAAAGAAAAAACAACTCGAGGCTGCCAAAATTAGTTTAAAAGCGCATTTCATAGGTATTGATGGCATCATTGATAACCTCATTGAATACATACAAGTTTGGTATTTAGTACCCGAACTGCTCGTTCGACCTATAATTATTAATTTATGGGGAATGACGGGTGTTGGTAAAACGGATTTGATTCGGCGGTTTGTTAAATTAATTAATTTTCAGGATAAATTTATTGAAGTCGAACTTAATAATACCGATCAAACGTCGTGGATTGGTTCTGTGAGTCAATTTTTAGAACGTAACGATTTGAACGATGAAACACCCAAAATTCTTTTGTTCGACGAAATTCAACGATTCAATACGTTGGACGTTCATGGTCAACCGTTAGAATCAACAAAATTTGCCGACTTTTGGGAACTTCTGAGTGATGGGAAACTTTCTAAAAAAGAGCGCAACGAAATAGATAGTTTCATTAATAACGCTATTTTCAATAAATACGATAGAAATAAACGGCGCGCGCTAACTGATAGCGGTGTTGAACCCGATAATAAAGAAACGATTTCTGCTTGGGAAGCGCAGCAACTGAAAAAATTAATTGAAACCGACAAGACATATGAGGAACTCATGTCGTTGACGTACGAGGAGTATTTCAATATCGCAACCTTAGAAAAAAAGAAAAAGAAAATTTACGAGCCCGTTAATCACTCTAAATCACTCATCATTATCAGTGGTAATTTGGATGATGCTTTTAGTATGGCAGGACAGACGAGTGAGGCGGATATTGATGCTGATATTTTTCAAGCATTTACTAAAAAAGTTACTTTAGTTGATATTAAAAATGCGCTCACGCGCAAATTCAGACCCGAACAAGTAGCGCGCCTTGGAAATATACACATCATTTATTTAAGTCTTCGTCGCGTGGAATTTGAAAAACTGATTGCACGCGAAATCGAGAAAATATCGGCTTCGGTAAAAGAAAAATTTGGTATCAAAGTCAGTGTTGATAAAACAATTAATGATTTAATTTATCGTAACGGCGTTTTCCCTGTGCAAGGTGTACGACCTGTTTTCAGTAGCATAACTGATATTTTAGAAACACACCTCACAAATTTTATTTTTGATGCGCTACAGAAAGAAGTAAAAGCGATTGCAATTGCATACAGTATCGAAAAACAAAGTATTGAAGCGACGGTTGGTAAATCTAAACTTTCGATACCATTTGTGGGACGAATTGATCAAATTCGCGAAAGTCATATTTCGGAAGCGATAACAAATATTAGTGTGCACGAGTGCGGTCATGCCGTAATGTATATGCTCATGTTTAATTTAGCACCGTTGCAACTCAAAAGTAAAGTAGCAAGTACTTATGTGGGCGGTTTTACTTTTCCGCATCAGATTTATGAGAACAAACAAAATCTAATCAAGAAAATAAAAATTTTATTGGCGGGTGGATTAGCTGAAGAAGTTATTTTTGGAAAAGAAAAAGCGAGCGTCGGTAGAATGCACGATCGCGAACAAATCACAATTACTGTTGTGCATTATGTGCGCAAATTAGGCTTCGATGTTTTTCAAGCCGATTATACATTGGAAAACTCTTACGAGCTCAATACTTTGAAAACAGACGACATCATTGAAAATATTATTAGAGCACAAGTAGCAGAAACAGAAAACCTTTTAACTGAAAATTTGCCACTTTTGAAAAAACTTTCTACAGAACTGAACCTTAAAGGCAGTTTAGAACCGACTGAAATTGCTGAAATTGCCCAACAATTTGGTTTAAATGTTGAAGTGAAAGAAGAAGGGCATTTAAGAATTGATGATTATAAGATTTAGTATTTTATTAGTCACAAATTTTAGCTTTAGTTAAATAATTACTTACGAACTTGATTTCACCAGAGTAAAATATATAGAATAAAGTTTTTCATAAAAAAAATATGTTCTACTTAAAAATATCATTCACCGAAATAACAAACTCAGGTAAAACAGGCGCAGCAGAACACAATTCATCTTTCATTAAAACAGTCATTTTTTTGCCATTATAAACACGAACGTGTTCTAAATCTGGAAAAATATGCCAAATGACTGGTATTTCGGCAGCCCAATAATCAACCATTTTTCCTTGAACGCGTTTAGCCTTGTCGTTATTCGAAATAATTTCAATTACGAATTTAGGAACTGGCGGTGTCTGTAAACGTGCAGCATCCATTTGCTCGTTCGTTAAATAGCACATGTCAGGACGCCGAAGATTACCAGCAAAATAAGTATCTACTTCATTTGTGAGTAAGCCTTCTATATTATTCCCTTTTGTTAACGCTATAAAAAAATTCATTAAGTTTCGAACAATAAAAAATTGTTTGTAATCCATAGTACGTTTTGTTTTTTCTACACAACCATTAACCCATTCATAAGTATATTCATCTTCACGACTTAAATACCGATTCTTGAAATGCTCCCAAGTGATGGGTTTTGCAAAGGGAATCTTTTTTTCAATCTTTTTATCGAGTAACGGTATTTCAGCTAATTTAGTCGCCATAAAAATAATTTTGTACAAAAATAAGAAATAGAATTTTAAATCGAAAATTAATTTTAAAACGAACTACTCGTCTAACCTTCTGTAAAATAACGGTGCTTAAAAAAGAAAATTACCATTAGTATCTGTATGGTCTAAAAAAGGGGCGATCGCCAATAATTTCGAAAAGATTAAATTTTTACTTTTGTCCCAATACCATTCTTGAACAAATCTAATGCCCCTAACATCATCCAAATCTACCGTATGTGTGATTTCTTTTTCTTTATGTTTGTATGTATTTGGATCAATTATGGTGATTGTATCTATTTTACTTTTGAATAAATCTATTTTTTCAACCTCTGCCAAACGCAATTTATTATTCCAACCGTGTTCACCGCTTTAAAAATTAGTTTTACTAATTTTTTTGAAATAATTTACAAAATGCGCTAAAGGCATATCTTCGCTTTTTTTCTTTAGCACGTTCATTTTGGAAATTTGCCAAAAATTTGATTGTGTTCTAATTTTCCAATTTACATTTTTATCGGAAGGCCGGTTATTAAAATCTGTTTTTATCCAAAATAAGGGTTTTAGTGCATAAGCAAAATGGTTTTCTGTTTTCAAAAAAAGTGGCGCGATAGATTCCACTTTTACCTCCCAAATTCCTTTTTCTGGTTTGTAAATATAAGTTTGGAAAACGCGAAATAAAACGGCTTGCTCTGGTTCAAATTTATTATGCACCACCGTTAACTTTTCTTCAAAAGTAACAGGATCAATAACATATATTGAATCAGTATTCAAAGAAGTAATATTAATCTCTTTGGTACAAGTGCTATCTGAATACGTTTTTACTTTTTTATGATAGATCGCATCTAAAAGAATTTTAGCAAAATGGTGATTGCCATCAGATTTAAAGTTGCTTTTAATTTCCTCTAATTTTATGATATCACATGGTCGAGGACTATTTTTAGTGAGTGAATAAATTGCTTGGTCGTCCTCATCACTAATCAAATCAAATCGCAAATCGGTTGTGCCTTGAGCTATCCAACCAACTTTTTGGTCATTCATCAAATTTTTAATTTGCGAATGGGCGGTCTTAGAAAGAATGAGTAAAAGAGAAACAATAAAGATTTTCATTTTTTAATTTTTCATTTTAATTATCAACTAGTAAGAGATAAAGCCTATTTTAATTTTAATCCGTCATCTAAAGCTGACGTCAATTTATTTAGCTTGTTACTTGCATTCAAAACGATACTTGTAAAAATTAGAAATTTTACTCAAAATCAAAACGCATATAATTGCTAATAATTTTTTGATTTATGGAATTCTTTTTTAAATTTGTTTTCCAATTCGTTTTCTAAAAAAAGTAATGTGGGAGAAAATTTAATTGTTTATGCTATTCCGGCTTTTGTGTTTTTTGTGACGGCAGAAATCCTTTTAAATGCCTACGAAAAAAAAGATTGGTACAACACCAACGATACGCTCACTAGTTTAGCACTCGGCATCGGTAATGTCATTACGGGCATCTTTGGAAAAATAATCGTTTTCGTAGCTTTAAATTTTTTGTTCCAATTCAAGCTATTCACTTTTGCGCAATCGGGCGTTATTTTTTGGATTGGGCTCATACTTGCGGACGATTTTTCCTATTATTGGTTTCACCGCGAAAGCCATCACATTCGTTTTTTCTGGGCAAGTCATTACGTGCATCATTCGAGTGAAAAATATAACTTAAGTGCTGCACTGCGCCAAACTTGGACGGGAAATTTTTCGGGTGCGTTTGTTTTTTGGTTATGGATGCCACTCGTTGGTTTCAACCCAATTATGATTATGATGATGCAAAGTATTAGCCTATTATATCAATTCTGGATTCACACCGAAGCGATTAATAAAATGCCGCGTTGGTACGAATTTATTTTTAATACACCGAGCCATCACCGCGTGCATCACGGCTCGGATTTAAACTATTTGGATAAAAATCACGCGGGAATTTTAATTATTTGGGATAGAATATTCGACACGTTTCAACCCGAATTAGAACGACCGACGTATGGCTTAACCAAAAACGTCAACACAAACAATCCTGTAAAAGTTGCTTTTGGCGAATGGAGCGAAATTATTCACGATGCTTCTAAAACGAAAAACACCAAAACTATTTTTAATTATGTTTTCGGTGCGCCAGGTTGGAGTCACGATAAATCGAAACTGACGACTAAAGAAATGCGTGCACAAACGCAACAGAATTGAGCGAATACCAAGATTTAACAAATTTTATTTTTTTTTTATTGCTAATCAGGCAATAAATTTCTGAATATTTAGATTATTTTTACGCCTTAATTATACACAATCAAATTAGAACCATGACGGAAGATGTAAATAGAATTTGGTTAAAAAATTATTCGCCAACACAACCTGCTACAATAGATGTGAATGTATATCCGAATTTGCTCGCTGCAGTTGAAGAGGCATTCGTAAAATATAAAAACTTGCCAGCATTTATTTGTTTCGATAAAAACTTGACTTACGAACAAGTGGACGTGATGAGTCGCAATTTAGCCGCATATTTTCAATCAATCGGTTTAGTAAAAGGTGATCGTATTGTGTTGATGATGCCAAACATTCTGCAATATCCGATTGCGCTTTATGCTGCTCTTCGCGCTGGATTGACGATTGTAAACACAAATCCACTGTATACCCAACGTGAAATGATTCATCAGTTCAACGATTCGGAAGCGAAAGCCATAATTATTCTTGAAAACTTTGCACATAATTTAGAAGCCATTTTGAATAAAACGTCCATCGAAAAAATTATTATCGCCAATATGGGTGAAATGGTTGGCGGTTTAAAAGGTATGCTTATTAATTACGTAGTACGTAAAAAGAAAAAGTTAGTGCCAGAATTTCATTTGAGCGATACTGTTTCATTTAAAAAAGCTTTGCAAATTGGTGCCTCTAAAAAATTTACAAAAGTCGAAACCTCGCATGAAGATACTATTATGTTGCAATACACGGGTGGAACAACGGGTGTTGCAAAAGGCGCAATGCTAACCAATAAAAATTTGATTGCTAATATGCTTCAAATGGGGGCGAATATGAATTCAGTTGTCAATCCGAAAGGTGGCGATAGAAATTTTTGTTGTTTGCCGCTCTATCATATCTATGGTTTTACGGTTAATGCGCTCGGATTATTTTCAATGGGTGCTTGCAATATTTTAGTGCCGAATCCGCGCGATATGTCTTCGGTTATTAAAGATTATAAAAAATATCGCCCAACAATTTTCCCTGGCATAAATACTTTACTGAACGGTATTTTAAATAATCCCGATTTTAAAAATTTAGATCACTCCCAACTCAAAGGCACTTCTGCTGGTGGAATGGCTTTGCAACGTGCGGTGGCAGATAGATGGAAAGAAGTTACAGGAATTGAAATTGCAGAAGGTTGGGGAATGACAGAAACTTCGCCGGTTGCATCGTTCAATGTGATGGGAGGTAAAATAAAACAAGGCACAATTGGTATGCCGGTTTCATCAACCGATATGCGCATAGTGGACGATAATTTGAATCCCTTACCTATTGGTGAGCGGGGTGAAATTCAAGTGCGCGGACCACAAGTCATGAAAGGTTATTATAAACGACCCGAAGCAACTGCCGAAACAATTAAAGATGGTTGGCTTTGCACTGGCGATATTGGCATTATGGATGAAGAAGGTTATTTTAAGATTGTGGATAGAAAGAAAGATATGATTTTGGTTTCGGGTTTTAATGTTTATCCGAACGAAATTGAAGACGTATTAGCACTGCATCCGAAAATTTTAGAAGTTGCTTGCGTCGGAGTTAAAGACGATCGCGCAGGTGAAGTGCCGAAAGTTTTTGTCGTCAAACGCGATCCGTCGCTTACTGAATCAGAAGTTATTGCTTACGCGCGCGAAAATTTGACAGGTTATAAAGTACCAAAGTACGTTGTATTTAAAACAGAATTACCCAAAACAAACGTTGGAAAAATACTGAGAAGAGAACTAAGAGATAGTTAATAGTTGATGGTTGTTGGTTTGAAAATACTCTGCGAATAACAAAAAGCAACAACGAGCAACTAAATAGTGCCGTAGGCTCGACTATTTTGTAACGCTGGACTTTAGTACTGCGAAACTAAAAACGAAATTTATGACAACAAAAATAAAATACGAAGGCAATTTGCGCACAACTATGGTGCATTTGCAAAGCAAAACGGAAATTCTTACGGATGCGCCGACGGATAATCAAGGTAAAGGCGAAGCTTTTTCACCAACTGATTTATTGGCGAGTGCGCTCGGTTCATGCATCGTTACGACTATGGCGATTTACGCAAAAAATCATGGATTTGATTTAGGCAATTGTTCGTGCGATGTAACAAAAATTATGACTCCTGCACCGCGTCGTGTAGGCGAAGTTGTAATAGATCTTTTTTTAGAAGACGGTTTTACAGAAAAGCAACGCGCCGGATTGGAACACGCCGCACACGCTTGCCCAGTTGCGCGCAGTTTGCATCCCGATTTAATTCAGAATGTTAATTTTAATTACCAGTTGATAGCTATGAGCTATGAGCTATGAGCTACTAATCGCGAGCGGGCTCAAACCTCATAGCTAACCAATACTTTATGAAATGGATTTTAAAAGCGATTGTACAAAAAACAATTTCTTATTTGCCACTTAGCAATAAGATTAATTATTTTTTTCAAAAGTACGTTACGAAGGGCGTTTTACTTTCCGATGAATATTATTTCAGTCGCTTAAAATTGGCGAAAGCACATATTGAAGCGTATTTTGAAAATGCTCAGGCAATTCCAAAATCTTGTTTGGAACTTGGAACAGGTTGGTATCCGATCGTACCGATAAGTTTTTTTTTAGTGGGAGTTGAAAAAATTTATTCTGTTGATATTTCTTTTCTTACATCGAAAGATAGAATTAAAACGACAATAGAAAAATTTATAGAAACCCGTAACAGCGGCATACTCAAAAATTATATCGCTGTCGAAGAAATAAAATGGCGCGTTTTAGTTTCAATTTTAGAAAATTACGAGACACTCACACTTGAAAATATTTTAAATCAACTCCAACTCACGTATTTAATCGAAGATGCGCGCGCACTTTCTTTGCCAGATAATTCAATAGATTTAGTTAACTCGAACAATACGTTTGAGCATATTTATCCTGAAATTTTAATTCCTATTTTAAAAGATTTTAAACGCGTTTTAAAAAAAGGACACGGCGTTCAGTCGCACTTTATTGACATGACCGATCATTTTGCACATTTCGACAAAACAATAAATATTTATAATTTTTTAAAATTTTCGCCAGCGCAATGGAAGCTTATTGACAATAATGTTCAACCACAAAATAGAATGCGGATAGATGATTACAAAAAAATTTATGCAGATTTAAATATTTCGATTGATTCAGAAAACTTTAGGGTAGGTCGTTCAGAGGAATTAAAAACGATTCATCTATCAGAACCTTTTAAGTCAAAACTGTTAGAAATTAATGCCATAAGTCATTGCCATTTTATTTCTCATTCTTTTTCTTCCAATAACGTTGCAAACCTGCCAATGACATAAACGATGGATTCGCCGC
>JAYVVO010000474.1:0-9160 GCA_043786955.1 Saprospiraceae bacterium | reverse complement strand
TTAGTGTCAGTAAGTTCTTCAGAGAATTGTTGATGGGTAAAATTATTTTCTAAATACCACGCACCCGCATCGTACCATAAATGCAAATAATGTTCATTATACGATTGTCGCGCAACCAAAATCAAGTCGGGAATGTCGGATTCTATACAGGGTTTAATCTTCATGAGATAGTTTTGGGCTTAGGGCTTTGAGCTAAAAGCTGCAAATCGTGTTGGGGCTCATAGCTCAAAGTTCATAGCTCATGGTTTAAAGTACCATCTTATTGTACGCTTCAACAATTTCGCTAACCGCATTCGCCGACGCATATAAATCTGCTTTTTCTTGATCGTTTAATTTCAATTCAATGATGCGCTCCACACCTTTAGAACCTAAAACCGTAGGCACACCCACGCACAAACCTTTTATGCCGTATTCGCCTTCGAGTAAAACGCAACATGGATAAATGCGTTGTTCGTTTTTAACAATCGCCTCAACCATTTGAGCCGCCGCAGCACCTGGCGCATACCAAGCGGAAGTCCCCATGAGTTTTACCAATTCGCCACCACCATTTTTAGTGCGCTCAATAATTTCGTGAAGTTTATCGGCAGCAACAAGTTCAGTAATTGGAATACCTGCAACCGTAGTATAGCGCGGAAGTGGCACCATCGTGTCGCCGTGTCCACCAAGCAAAATGGCTTGAATATCTTTCGGTGAAATTTTTAATTCACTCGCTAAAAATGCGCGATAGCGCGCCGTGTCTAAAATGCCAGCCATACCGATAACGCGTTCACGCGGCAATCCTGATTTTTTTAGCGCCGCATAAGTCATAACATCCAACGGATTAGATACCATGATGATAATCGGATTCGATGAATATTTCAAAACATTATCAATAACGCTATTAACAATTTTTGCGTTTGTTGCGACTAAATCGTCGCGCGTCATGCCTGGTTTACGCGGCACACCGGCTGTAATCACTACAATATCCGAATTAGCAGTATCTGCGTAATCGCCTGAACCAACCGTGCGCGTACTATAATAATCAATGGCAGCCTGCTGCCAAGAATCCAACATTTTGCCGCGCGCTAAGTCGGCTTGTAAATCAATCGTTACAACTTCATTTACAATATCTTTATGTGCCAAGACGTTTGCACATGTAGCGCCAACATTTCCGCCACCGATTACAGTTACTTTTGCCATTTTAATGGTTTTATTAAATTTTATTTATTTTTCAGCTGCAAAGAAACAAAATCGTTATAAATAGTGTCTATTATTGCAATGATTAAATTAATTCTTTTTAATTTTTTTAGTAAAATATTACTTGATTTCTTTTTTTCGTTTACTTTTAATAAATTTTCTAAATTTGAATAGTCTTTCACAAATAATGCAACACTTCTTAAATCACACTTACGTTTTTTTATTTTGTTTGTTAATCTCTCAATCTGTTTTTGCTCAAATTCCGACTTGTGGAATCACTGAGTTGGACAGATTAGTAACTGCAGAAAACCTTCTCAAAACCCGCGCCGATAGTAAAAACTTTACTTACACTCGCGGTAGTGTTAATTTTGTTCCTGTTTATTTTCATTTAATCGCTAAATCAGACGGAACAGGACGCGTAGCAGAATATCGCGTTTTAGATATGCTATGTGGTTGGAATAAATTTTATGCGAATAATGGTTTGACACTTCAGTTTTATTTTAAAGGATTTAACTACATCAATAGCGATGCAGCATACAATACGCCGCGTTCACTCGGTGGTGATGCCGTGATTAGAGAAGCTAAACAAGGCGACGGTATGAATGTTTTTATTACAAGCGTTGCAGGACAAACGGCGAACGATGGTGTATTGGCATATTACACGAATAAAAGTTACACAACCGATCCTAATTATACGAACGATTGGATTGTGATGGTAAAAAGTGAGGCGAGTCTAAATTCATCTTCAACAATTGCGCATGAAGCGGGACATTTTTTTTCACTCTTACATCCGTTTAATGGTTGGGAAACAAAAACTTTTAAAGCGACCCAAACCAATGCATGCGCACCTACTTATGCAGCAGATAATACGACGCTCGCCGAAAAAGTTAGCCGCGATGACCGCGATAAAAACTGTTTATCATCGGGCGATTATATGTGTGGCACGCAAGCAGATTACGGTGAAGGTTTAGGATGGAACGGTGGTTGTTCTTGGAGCGGAATTGATAAAGACCCTTCGTGTGTTCCACTTGCACCCATTACGCAAAACATTATGAGTTATTTCATTGGTTGCGCGCAAACTTTTACGGACGATCAGAAAGTAGCCATTCAAAGTAATTACGCTAATAATTCTGGTCGCGCTTATATTCGCGCAGGCGATATCCCTCAAAGTACAACGCCGATTGGAACAACAACTTTAAGTTCACCAATTGGAAAAATCATCACACCCAATTACAATAACGTTACTTTAAATTGGGCAACAACAACGGGCGCAACGTCATACGTTCTTGAAGTTAGTCAATACAGTAGTTTCGATATTGATCCGCGTAGATTTGTAGTGACTTCTACTTCTTTCGTCATGAACAACAGTAAGTTTGAAGCAGGTTACTTAACGGCTAATACACAATATTTTTGGCGCGTTCGCGGTTTTTCACCGTATGTAACTTGTCCGAACACATCAGTCAATTTATCGGGATTTTCGTCAACTGGTATTTTTACAACGGGTACGCTTTCAGGTGTAAATCAAATCCCTGGTGTTAAAAATTTCACCGTTCAACCTAACCCCACCAGTTCTGATAATGGTTATGTGGATGTATCCATCAATACCGAAAATTCTTTTGCAGCAACAATTAAATTATTCGATATGAATGGCGTTGTTCGTTCCGTTCAATCTTCTAATTTTTATTTGGGTTTGAACACTGTAAAACTCGAAACAAAAAATTTGGCTTCTGGTATTTATATCATCAGCGTTCAGAGTGATAACAGCGTTATGAATGAAAAACTTATAGTGACTCATTAGTTGACAGTTTTCAGTTGACAGTTGACCGTCGTAAATCGCTCTTAGACTATCAACTGTCAACTGACAACTATCAACTATACATTAAATGAACCACATAGCGCATTGTGTTTTATCGGGAAATAATCCTGACCTGCTTATTGGAAATTTATTAACTGACTGGCTGAAACCTGCGCAAAAAAAAGTGCTAAACCCAAAATATAACTTGGGTTTAGCACTTCATTTTTGTATTGACGACTTCACCGATGCGCATGAAGAAGTTAAAAAAGCGAACGATCTCATTCGCCCTTATGTTGGCAAATATGCACCCGTTGTGACGGACGTTTTTTTCGATTTTCTACTCATCGAAAATTGGAAATTATATTTCGTGCAATTTGGGGTCAGCGAAAATTTTACTACTTTTTTTGAGACGGTTTACAATATCATTGAGCGCGATTTAATAAATATTCCCGAAATTTTTATGCCGCGATTGGTTTCTATGGTTAATTCGGAATGGTTGAACAGCTACACCACACAACAAGGTTTAGAAATAGTTTTTAAAATACTCAAAAAGCGAACACATTTTGAAAACAATCTTGATCGCATCGTTCCGAAACTATTTGAATTAAAACCGCAACTCAATGTGCACTTCCAAATTTTTTTCCCTGAATTAATAATCGCAGTTGAAAGAAAGATAAACTGATAACCTCTATTCTTTATCCTGTTTTTACGCTCGTTCAAGTCTTAGTTTTTAGTCTATAGGGAGTAGGGAATAAAAACGAGAATTGAACAAACTTTACGCGTTTTTAAGAACATTTAGGTCGAGCGAAGAATTTGAAAATCGTCCGAGCTGAACTGAAGCCCAATAAAGAAATAAAAGTACAAGATAACAACTAAAAGCCCAACAGAAATCCGTCCGCCGAAACCGCTGCTAATAGCGAACTGCAGCCGAAGATTACAACGTCCTGCCACACTTGCAGCAATACCCATGTTGGCAGAAGTTATAGATTAAGTCCACTCGTCCTTAGGCATAAAAAAGTCGAATTTATTTTTTTGATTTATTCACTTCTGCCATAGTTGATGTTCTTGACAAACTACATTTGTTGCTCTGAGCCACTTTAACTAAAACATTTCAAATGAGTTTTGATGAGCAACAGTTGTCAATCTTTTTGGAGAAGAGCTCCAACAAGAGCAAGAAATTCTATAATTGTTTGGATTTTGTAGTTCAACAAAAAACTATTTCACCTCCTGCATCCATTTTTTCATCAGAGGGTATAAGATCAATGCCATAACTGCTAATCCAATACTTATATAAACAAGGTTTAAAAAATTAGTACTATAATAAGGTAAAGAAATTATTGGATCCGTTACATTAGCAGGAACTATCATTAAAGCTCCAATTTTTGCAGCTAAGTATTGTCCTAAAGACTGTCCTATATATAATATACCCATCATGGTACTTACAATTTTTCCTGGTGATAATTTTGAGGTCAACGAATAAACACTAGGCCCGATACAAACCTCACTTAACTCCATTAAAAAATATCCACCAATAAGAAAGTAAACCGGCAGAATACCGGTAGATCTGTTTATGGAACAACCAAGCCACAATAGAAAAAAGTAAAGCCCCATAAATAAAAATCCAACTGATAATTTTTTTACAGTATGGGGTTCGCTGTTTCTTTTTCTCAAAAATTTCCAGAACCACATACTTAATGGTATGAGAAGCGTTATAAAAAAAGGCCCAAGAAAAGTATTAAATGCTACTGATGATAGTTCAAAACCGCCAATGTGCATATTCACATTTCGCAAAGCAAATAGATTTAGACTGCCATTGATCTGAGAATATAATGCAAAAAAACAACAAATGAAAAGAACAGCTATCAGAGCAGCAAATATTTTCCACCGTTCCTGTATTGTAAAGCGGGAAGAAATTACAATTATATAAATAAATGAAAAGATTGCTAAGGGTAGCATCACCACATCCATAACCCCGGTGTGGTAAAACAATAATGTGATTAAACCAATAGCAACAAACGTTAAAAGGTATGTACTGAACTCAGTGTTTATTCCCAGGTAAATCTTTTTCTTTAAACGATCAGGATTTGGTGGCGACCCATGTTTTTTATTGATTCCAAAAATAAATTGTGCCAGACCAAATACCATTAAAATGCCAGCTAAGCCAAAACCAAGGTGCCAGTTAATTTTTTGTCCGATAAAACCACAAATCAAACCACCTAGTGCGGCTCCAATATTAAAAGACAAATAGAGTATGCTGAATCCAGCATCTTTTCCAGCATTGTCTTCTTTGGCATAAAAAGTTCCAACAAGAGCACTGTCTGTACCGGAAGCAAACCCAGAACCTACGGCGATAAAAGAAAGACCCACGAAAATCAGGTTTTGAAATGGCAGGGCCATCAGTGCATGACCAATTATCTGTAAACTGCATCCCCAAATAATTGATTTCCGTTGGCCCAGTATCCTGTCGGAGATGAAGCCTCCCAACAAAGGTAACCCAAAAACAAGAGCAGCAAAAGTTCCATAAATAGCATACGCGTCACTTTCATTGTATTTCAATTGTGTAACTATGTAAACCACCAGCAAAGCAGCCATGCCCCAAAAAGAAAAACTAAACCACATGGTAGCCATGGCTACACGATAGAGTTCTTTTGGTTGTTTGGTTCTTATTTCAGGTATAGAAACAGCGTCTTCCATGCTTACTAATTTACGATTCATTTTTCAGTCCTACAAACCAATATCTTTTATGCTCTCTCCTTTGCATTTCAATTTTTGTTCATCTGGATTTAGGTGGGCTCATTTTCTATGTTCCAGAATTTATGTTCTGCGTTGGGGCAGGCACATTCTCCAAATCCGTGCGGTCGGTATGTGCGTTAATTTCTGCGAACGAACAGGGCTTGCCGAAGTGGGGAAAATAGAATTCCGTCTGCCCAGAACCGCTGCTGATTGAAAATATGATGATGAAGATAAGTACAAAAGTTCAGCGTTGTATGTCAAGCCCGAACAAAAGCTGAACAGAATTACAAATGTTCATTGTTATTCCGTCTGCCCAACTTGCACAAAACCCTATGTTGTGCGTTCGGCGTTTTTAGTTATTTTGGGTAACTGTCAAATGTATTTTATTGTATCATACTTTATTCTCTGTTAATGTTTTTTTGAGAATATTTCGATAATTAAGCGATTGAACCTTTCAGCTTCATCAACAAATAGTGCATGTCCACATTGAAAAGTTTCAATAGATATATTCCCTTTGACCTGTTTGTAATTTTCTAACTGAAATGTCCAAATTGCCAATGTAATCAAGACAGGCACGTCCACTTTTGCTAAAATGCTACTGTAGTCTTTGGGTTCTGCTATATGAGTAGCCAATGCAACAAATGAGCTGTTTGTGGGAGTCTTAGTGAGTCTTTGTTTGATTGTTTTTACAAATGTTGAGTCCTGTTCTTTCTTAAAAAGTGCTGAAATAAAATGTTTTTCAAATTCTGCACGGTTTGTTTGTAAATTATGGACAAGAGTTTTCCAACCTTGTTGTACTTCCTTAGGTTCAGTTGTAATTGGTCCATCAATTAAAACTAAGCCATTCAATTTTTTTGTTCTAAATTTATCAACATAATATAGCACTTCCGGAACTCCTAGAGACCAACCTGCAAGAATAAAAGAATCAATTTTTTCAAATTCAATCAATTCATCGATGTCTCTGGCTCTTCGTTCTACATAGTTATTCTCAGGGCTGTCTCCTGATAATCCCTGCCCTCGAGGGTCTAAAACTATGACTCGAAAATAACTTGCTAACTGGTCAAGCTGAAATTTGAATATATCAGCAGGCATCATCCAACCAGGTTGAATTATAAGAGTTGGTCCTTTCCCCGAACTTAAATAACGAAGTTTAATACCATCGCTTGTTGTAAAATACTTAGTTTGGAAGCTATTGTCATGAGAAAAAGAAATTGTTTCTTCAGTCCGCCATTGATGTCCGAATGCAGTAGAAGTAAAAAATACAAAGAAAAAAATAAGCCCAAAATTTTTCATACTTGTCTATGTTAAACAGATTCAAATGTTAGAGAAGTGTCAGTTTACGCTGACGCACAACGAATATGTATTGCTGCAGGTGTGGGATTCATTGAATATCTAACCCGGAACTACTGCCCAATAATGAATTAAAAGTACAAGATAGCAACTAAAGCCCATCAGAATTACGTCCGCCGAAACCGCTGCTGATAGTGAACTACAGACGAAGATAGCAACGTCCAGCCGCACTTGCAGCAATACCCATGTTAGCCGCAGTTACTATGATCTAAACAAATATTTAATCGTATCTATGGTTTTATGCCCGGAATTTTTATTCTCACCTTATAAATGTTTGAAGCTGCTACGATGTAGAGCGTTTTATGGTCTTCATCTCCCCAGTTTAAGTTAGTTACACCCTCACCTAGTTCAATCAAACCAATTTCTTTGCCAGTGGGAGAAAAAACGTGCACGCCTTGCCAGTTACACAAATAAACATTTCCTCTGCTATCCACCTTCATTCCGTCGCCAATAATAGTACTAAAAATTTTTCCATTTTTTAATGTTCCGTCCGCAGCTACTTCATAACGTCGCATTAATTCTTTTAGATCATAACTACATACATACAGATATTTTTCATCAGGCGAAAAAGCAATTCCATTAGGATAACGGTAATCTGTCGAAAGTAATGTTAGGCTATCATTATTGTACCGGTAAATACCGTTTTGCTTTTGAGCTTTGTGCTCGTCTTTATCGCCATTTTTTAACCCGTATGGTGGATCGGTGAAATAAATCGAACCGTCGCGTTTTACAGCCAAATCATCTGGACTGTTCAAGCGTTTACCTTTATAACTATCAACAACAGTTTGTACTGTTCCATTTTTCGTAATCATAGCTATAGCGTGATTGCCATGCTGACATATCAAGATGTTACCTTGCTTGTTGTAAGCTAAACCATTCGAGCCGTAGTCCTTTGATAAATTCACGGTATCTATACCCGAAAATCCACTCCTTTCCATAAGAACTTCGGCTTTGCTATCTTTTCCTATCTTATATATTTTGTTAGTCCGTAAATCACTGACCATTAGATAGCCATTTTTTGACCACAGAGGACCTTCTAAGAAAGCAAAACCATCAGCTATTTTTTGTACTTTTTCCGATGTATCAACAAGTTGAAGGAAAGAAACGTCAAGAATTTTAAACGGCGAGTTTTGTGCCGGTCCTTTTTGATTTAATAGCAGTAAAAAAAGTAAGCAATGAACTGTCCTAATATGTTTGTAAGGTCTTTTCATGTCGATTGTATTGCGGCTAACGAACAGGGCAGTGGTTCGTAGCATTTGTGATTAGAAAGTTCTTTTGTAATAATTTGCTCAAGGTTATTTGCCATACTTAAAAGTTTTTATTCCCTCATATACTTTTAAATACTTCTGATCTTCAGTCCAATGATCCCACATTGTAATCTTCGTCAGTACTTCTCCATTAGTCATTATTTCAAATTTTACCTTATTAAAGCCAATTCCACCTTCAAATGAATTGTTTCCTTTGTACATTAATCCCTCCATAAATTGTCCGTTTAATTTGAAAAAGAGTAAATCGTCCTCCTTCGTGAATTCAGCCATTCCATTTTTCAACTTATAAAGTCCTGTAATTTTCTTATATCCTGCATCATTCAATTTAAAGGTCTTGCCCATCACAACATCAAACTTCACAAAGTTTTCATTGGAAGAATTCTTCTTTATTTTCAAAATACGATTAACGGATTGGGGAGACTTGGCTGCTGCGTCCTCTCCAATATGGGGATCGCCATTAAAATATATTTGTGTAATAAGATCCTGATGATCGCTACTTGAAATTCTCATGTGAATATGTGCTGGCCTCCATGCATCACCGTCTTTGTATGGTACTGGCACTATAGTTTTAAATGCATACCTACCGTCTCTACCCGTTTTTACTGCGCCCCGAAATAAATAGTCATCAGAAACATTATCATAATGTTCGTGTTCATCACATTGCCAGGCTTCGATGAGCACATTAGATATCGGTGTTTTTCCATCTTCTTTAAAAATAATTCCTTCTAAATGCATTACGTCGCCTGTTGATCCTGCTGGAATTAAGTTGCTTCTCATAGGTGACCCAGGGCGGTAAAACGGACCTAAGATATCGCTGGTGGTTACGGTGTCTCCTTCA
>JAYVVO010000473.1:0-3271 GCA_043786955.1 Saprospiraceae bacterium | reverse complement strand
TTGAGGGTTATTCGCACGTAGAAATTGCAGAAATGACGGGTATTACGGAAGGCACGTCGCGCTCAAACTTAATGGTGGCGCGACAAAAACTTAAAATTATGGTTTCACAATCGTACAAAGTCAGAATATGAACGACGAAAACTTCGATAACGTTTTCGGGGAAAAACTCAAGCACGGTAAAAATTTTGTATTCACCGATGCTAATTGGGACGTTATGGAAAAAAACATCCGGAATTATTACGCCGAGCGCAACGAAAAACGCCGCTGGATGTGGTTGCTTTTGCCACTTTTGTTATTACTTATCTTCACAGCAGATTCCGTTTTTATTTGGCATACTTTACAAACTAAAATTAATAATTTAAATGCGGAGATAATAAAATTACAAACTGCAAAATCATTTAAAAATGAAAGTACAACGGTAGTGAAATACGATACCATTTTTCAACACGTCGTTGTAAAACAGTATGATACTATTTACAGAACTATTATTATTCAGAACAAAAAATTAGAAAATTTTTCATCCGAGATTGAAACAACACACGATGTACAAAATGTTTTTGCGACATCAAAAAATGATTTCTCATTGCAAGAAAATTTAAAACCTTTAAATAGCGAACTTAGTCAAAAGAGAAATCAAAACAGTCAAACGGGCAATTTAATTTTTAAAGGAGAAAATAAAGCAGATTTGGTTTTTGAAAATAAATTAGCAGCTATTCCTACAAACCATTCGGCGGATGTTATAATCACGAAAAAAGAAAATTCTTTGAATCAGCAAAAAAGCGATTCAATAAATAATTCAGCGCACACTGTACTTTCATTAAAACAGGATTCATCAACTATTATATCTCCGTCGAATGTAGCGCCGAATAGCGAAATAGCGGTGAAAGAAAAAAATTTAGCTGACAGTAGTGAAAATAAAAAGACGTTCGTTCAAAAAAAAGAATTGCCATCCATTAAAATTGAGCCGATAAAAATCAAAAGATTCGAAATTGGCTTTTCGGGTGGTATCGCTGCTTATAGTGGCGATAGTATTGTCCGTCAAACGGGATATTCATTTGGTTTGCGAGCCAATTTTATTATTTCTAAAAGATTAAAATTACTTGCCGATGTTCAAGTCGCTGAAAGCGATTACCAAAAAAATACCATTTATTACACAAAAGATGTTCCTTACATTGCACCACCGACTAAGTACGATGTTTTTTCTACAGTGTATTGCGACCAAACTTTTTTAAATTACGGTATAGGTCTGCAATATGCACTTACTGAAAATAAGCTTGTCAATCCATACGTTGGTTTGGGTGTTATTGGTCAATCGAAAATAAATGAGCAATTCGATTATCGTTTTATAAATGGTTATAAACAAGAAACGGCAGTTATAACAACGCGCAAGGATGCAGTCGTTAAATTCCCTTTTTTGCGATTAAATATTGGTGCGCAATTTCAACTCTTTAAGAAATTTTCGGCGCAACTCGAAAGCAGCTACGACGTGAAACTCAATTCCGATGTTTATTCTAAATCATTTTTACAAATCCGCGGTATAATATTGTATCCCTTGTAGTCTCTAAAATAATAGTTATTTTTAAATGGTTAATGATTAATTTTACCGCATAAACCATAAACCATAAAAAATTAACCATTAAAAATGACGGACGTTTTTATCTACGATGCCCTGCGAACACCACGCGGAAATCATAAAATTTCGGGTGCACTGCACGAAGTGCGCGCAATTACGCTTTTAGCAACTGTGCTGCGCGCTTTAAAAAAACGTCAAAATTTAGATACTGCCCGCGTTGATGATGGTATTTTTGGATGCGTTACGGCAGTGAACGATCAAGGTGGAAATATTGCTAAAACAGCTCTGCTCTATGCTGATTGGGATAGTTCGGTTGGTGGCGTACAAATTAATCGCTATTGCTGTTCGGGTTTAGATGCTGTGAACATGGCGGCATTGAAAATTGGATCGGGCATGGAAGATTTAATCGTTGCGGGAGGTGTGGAAAGCATGAGTCGCGTTCCGATTTATTCTGATGGCGGACCTTCTTTATACGATCCCGAAGTAGTCTCAAAAATAAATTACATTCCGCCTGGTATTGCTGCCGATTTAATTGCGACGCTCGAAAATATCTCGCGTGAAGAAGCAGATGCCTACGCTTTGCAATCAGAACAACGCGCGTTGAATGCTCAAAGGTTGGGTTATTTTAATAAATCGCTTATTCCAATTTGCGATTCAAATGGTCTCATCATTTTAGATACCGATGAACGCCCACGGGCTGATACAAGTTTAGAAATTCTTGCTAAATTAAAACCTTCATTTGCTTTACAAGGCGAAAATGGTTTCGATGCTGTGGCGCAAAAAAAATACCCGATGGTGGAGCGCATCGAGCATATTCATACGGCTGGAAATTCTTCAGGGAAAGCAAATGGTGCGGCAGCAGTTTTACTGGGTAGCGCAGCAATAGGAAAAGAATTAGGTTTAACGCCGCGCGCACGCATCGTTTCAACAGCGACGATGAGTTGCGAACCGACGCTCATGCTAACAGGTTTTGATGCCGCAGTGCATAAAGTTTTAAAAAAGGCAAACCTCACTAAAAATGATATTGATTTGTGGGAAATAAATGAATCGTTTGCAGCCGTAAACGTTGCTGCTATGCGCAAGCTCGACCTTGACCCCATTATTGTGAATGTAAATGGCGGTGCCATTGCTTTAGGTCATCCACTCGGCGCAACGGGTGCCATGATACTAAGTGTCGCACTCGATGAACTCGAACGGCAAGGAAAAAAACGCGCACTCATTACTATTGCAGGTGGTGGTATGGGTTCGGCGACAATTATTGAGATATGAGCCATGAGTTATGAGCTTCTGCTCTCGATTAAATATTAATAGTTCGTATCAAAGTTTAGTGCTGTGAGCTTCTGCTCTCGATTAAATGTTAATAGTTCCCATCAAAGTTTAGAGCTGTCAAAAGTTCTCTAAACAAGAGAAGCTCATAGCTCATAGCCCAAGGCTCAAAGCTGCTCATAGAATTTCAAAAATATCTTTTTCTCGCGCGCAGTGAGTGCGAAATCTTCAAAAATAAGTTGTGTGTTTTGTAATTTTTCGAGTGCAGGACGTTTGTGTGGTGTGATAATTACGAGCGCATCGCTGAGTTGCCAGATAGCTTGAACAAAACTGTAAAGCATTTTTTCTGGTGCTAAATGCAAAGCGAATGAACAAATGATAGCCGAAAATCTGGTTTTAAAATGTTCATCGGTTAATGTTTGTGGCAACAAA
>JAYVVO010000472.1:0-3282 GCA_043786955.1 Saprospiraceae bacterium | reverse complement strand
AGCTTTGTAAAAATAATTGCAAAGTTAAACATCTATTTTACCTGCGAGCAATGAGCCATAAACTCACTAAATCACCATATCGAAAAATTCAATTAACGATTTTTTACAATTTTAGAAAAATCAACTACCTTGCAGTATAATTATCTATTCACCTATAAGTCTAGTAAATATGAGTAATGTAATTCAAGTTGAAACGAGCAACATCGTTGAAGCTAAATGTCCTTTTCCGCACGGACAAGTTGTGCGTTTGCAACAAATGGTAAGTGCTGGAACAACAAACAAAGATTGGTGGCCCAACCGATTAAATTTAAATGTACTCCGTCAACATTCAAATCTTTCTGACCCGATGGAAAAAGGGTTCAATTATGCAGAAGCATTTAAAAAATTAGATCTAAAATCTGTCAAAAAAGATATTTTCGAGTTGATGACAACTTCTCAAGATTGGTGGCCCGCCGATTATGGTCATTACGGACCATTTTTTATTCGTATGGCGTGGCACAGTGCTGGTACTTATCGTATTTCAGACGGTCGTGGCGGTTCTGGTTCTGGCAGTCAGCGTTTTGCGCCGTTGAATAGCTGGCCCGATAACGGCAATTTGGATAAGGCGCGGTTTTTATTGTGGCCCATCAAACAAAAATATGGTAAGTCATTATCATGGGCAGATTTAATTATATTGACAGGTAACTGTGCGTTAGAATCGATGGGTTTCAAAACTTTTGGTTTTGGTGGTGGTCGCGTAGATATTTTTGAAGCAGAACAAGGTATCAACTGGGGAGAAGAGAAAGAATGGTTAGCTAATAAACGCTACACAGGCGATCGTGAATTAGCGAATCCGTTAGCGGCGGTTCAAATGGGATTAATTTATGTCAACCCAGAAGGACCTGACGGTCATCCGGATCCGTTGGGATCTGCGAGAGACATCAGAGAAACTTTTGCGCGCATGGCGATGAATGATGAAGAAACAGTAGCATTGGTTGCTGGTGGACATACTTTCGGTAAATCACACGGTGCTGCGCCTGCAACGTACGTCGGACCTGAGCCAGAAGGTGCAAGCATTGAAGAAATGGGTATGGGTTGGAAAAATAGTTTTGGTACTGGTAAAGGTGGAGACACTATTACGAACGGTATTGAAGGTGCTTGGAAACCAAATCCGACGACTTGGGATAACGGTTATTTTGAAACATTGTTAAAATTCGATTGGAAGTTAACAAAAAGCCCAGCGGGTGCGCAACAATGGACCCCAACTGACGAAAGTGCTGCTACATTAGTTGAAGATGCACACGATCCAACAAAACGTCATGCACCTATAATGACAACAGCAGACTTGGCATTGAAAATGGACCCTGCTTATGCAAAAATTTCAAGACGTTTCTATGAAAATTTTGACGAGTTCGCTGATACGTTTGCGCGCGCTTGGTTTAAACTCACGCACCGCGACATGGGACCAATTCAACGTTATTTAGGTTCTGAAGTCCCGAAAGAAGAGATGATTTGGCAAGACCCGATTCCTGCTGTAAAATATGTTTTGAATGATACCGACATTGCTACTTTAAAAGAGAAAATTCTCGCAAGTGGACTTTCGGTTGCGCAGTTGGTTTCTACGGCTTGGGCTTCAGCTTCTACATTTCGTGGCTCCGATAAACGCGGTGGCGCAAATGGTGCGCGCATTCGTTTTGCACCCCAAAATAATTGGGAAGTAAACAATCCGACGCAATTGAAAACAGTATTAACAGTTTTAGAAAGTGTGCAAACAGCATTTGCTCAATCGGGCAAACACGTTTCTATTGCAGATTTAATTGTTTTGGGTGGATGTGCTGGAGTTGAAAAAGCAGCAAAAAATGCAGGGCAAAATATAAAAGTGCCGTTTACGCCTGGCAGAGGTGATGCCACTGAAGTGCAAACGGATGCACATTCGTTTGAAGTATTAGAGCCTAAAGCAGATGGATTTAGAAATTATAAAAATCCGCATTACAGCGCAGTGACAGAAGAAATGTTGGTTGATAAAGCACAACTTTTAACTTTAACTGTTCCAGAAATGACTGTATTATTGGGTGGTATGCGCGTATTGAAAACTAACTACGATGGTTCTAAACGCGGTGTATTAACCAATACGCCAGAAACTTTGACCAACGATTTCTTTGTAAATCTATTAAACTTAGGCACAACTTGGAAAGCGACAAACGAAACGGGCGAAGTTTTTGAGGGGCGCAATCGCAAAACAGGAGACGTTGAATGGACAGCTACGCGTGCTGATCTTATTTTTGGTTCAAACTCTGAGTTGCGCGCCATTGCAGAAGTGTATGCTTGCAGCGATGCTAAAGAAAAATTTGTTAAAGATTTTGTTGCCGCTTGGAATAAAGTAATGAACTTAGATAGATTTATTTAGTGAAATAATAATTGTTCGCGTATAAAATTTTTCCGCATACTTCACATACTTTCGCAGAAATTGTGAAAAAGCGTTACTTAACCACAAGGAACATAAAGAGTTCACGGAGTTTACAAAGTGTTTGTCAAACTTTGTGGACTCTTTGTGTTTCTTGTGGTTAAAATTATTTCGGTGCGTTGCACCTTTTTTCGTAACAAGTAACATCAGTGAATAATTTTCTGTACATTTATGCCTGCAATATAAATTACTTTCTAATGGGCTTCATTAATAAACCAAACCAGTTTTGATGAAAAAAATTAAACGATTATCAGCTATACACATTGCAATCATCATTTTCGGGACGGCTTTCGACGCATGCTCGGTAAAACTTGCCTCTGTTCCTGAGATGACAAATGAGGGAATAAAATCGAATTATAAAGTCATTAAGGATGTTGCGTATGGTTCAGATAAGGAACAAAATCTTGACATCTACTTTTCAAATAATGCGCAAAAGCTTGGACGCAAAAATTTTACTATCGTCTTTCTTCATGGTGGCGGTTATTATATCAGCGATAAAACCAAGGAAGAAAGGTATATTCAACCCTATCTGAAAAAAGGGATGAATGTTATCAATATGAATTACAGACTCAAGCGCGGTATTCCTTTAGCTACAGAAGATTTGACCCACGCGCTTAATTATTTAAAATCAAATAGTGCAATCTATCCATTGAAATTTGATGGTTTGGTACTTACAGGATTTTCGGCTGGTGCGCATATTGCAAGTATGGTTGGAACTACGGCAAACAAACCTAACTATGCTCCTAAGTTAAAAAGTGGAATTAAAATAGCGGCAGTAATCAATTTTTCAGGACCAGTTGGCGGTTTAGATGTGGTTGAAAAGGTTTTCATGGGAAATA
>JAYVVO010000471.1:0-9200 GCA_043786955.1 Saprospiraceae bacterium | reverse complement strand
GTTGATGATTATAATAATTACTTCAAAGAAAACTACGGCATCACTTACACAATTCATCCCGATGAAATAATCGCCGAATTATTTACCGAATGGTTATTAGATGATAAAATGGTAATGGAAGCGGACGGTTTAGAAAGCAAAACATTTGAGGCATTCACCGAAATTTTTAACACACGTTACCAATAATTCTTTTAGACTTGTACCAATGCGCCATGTACGGCAGCCTTTATAGCATCCATTTTCGACATCGTTTCTTCGTAACCTAATTCGATAATGTATTTGGTTTTGCGAATTTCAAAATAACCAAGATCTATTAATTTTTCGGGTGCAATGTAAACATCTAAACAACCCACGTTGGGTTTAGTGGACATCCATAAACTCAAATCAACAAAACGTTGTGCTAATCCTTTAAAAGTTTGTAACTCTTTATTCGATGCTACCATTAACTTAGGTTTCACATTCGAACCAATCAGAACATCGCATTTATCGCGAATGACTAAAGCGGGCATATTATTCATTATGCCGCCGTCAATATGAATTTCGCCATCAATTTCAACAGGTTTAAAAAGCCACGGCACTGCGCAAGATGCAATAACTTTATCGGAAAGTTTACCAGAGTTAAAAATGGCAGCTCTGCCCGTGTTTAAATTTGTAGTGCAGACGTAGAAAGGCATTTTCAAGCTTTCAAAAGTATCGAGTGGAACGACGGATAAAAGACGTTCTTGCAAATAATCTAATTTAATAAAACCGGCTCTTGGAATTCCGATGCTCGTAAACATTCTGAAAATACTCGTGCTGGCTAGTAGTTCTTCCATTTCTTCGGGTCCGTAACCTGCGGCGTAAACTGTACCGACAATTGATCCTGCACTCGTTCCAGATACAATTTCTGGTACAATATTATTTTCGAGTAAGGCCTTAATGACTCCAATATGTGCGATTCCTTTCAATCCGCCACCAGAAAGCGTCAGACCAACTTTAACTTTATTCGACATCGTAACTACTATTTGAAAATTTTACAAAACTAACAATTTAATGCCTAAAGTGTTTTGTTAAATTAATTTTTTGGTTCGAGCTTTTTCTTGCTTTGGCTCGTATAAATTTGTCGCGAACTTTTATCTAAAGGTTTTGGTCGCGGTGCTTCACTCATAATGGTTGTCGGTAATTGCTCAATATATTCCCAACCTTCTTTAGTTAATTTGTAAGCTTCGTAGGTCCCGTCTGGAATTAAAATGGGTTGATTCGTACTGCTTGCGCCTTCAGTTAAGTGATCAAAAATAATTAAATTCTCCGCGTCGTCGTAATTCAATCGTACTTCCGCGTCGCTACTGTAATTCAAAACAATGCGATTATTTTTAATTTTATTACTCTCCGTTTTCTGCACAAAAACAGGCGAACCGAATGTAATGGTTTTATTTTTTATTTTTAAGACTTCGCAAACTTTTGTTTTTTCTACCCCATCGCCAAAATTGACACCAAAAAGTAAGTAGCGCATCTCGCCATTAAATTTAAAAGGTTTTAAATTATAATACAAGGCACCCATCCAAGTTTCAGGCGTGAGCACTTCGCGCAAACTTTCGGAAGTACAACTTGTGGCTGGAATTAATTTTTTGAAAAAAGATTTTGACGTGTTTAATTGAACGAAACCTCTGTGTTCATTGTGAAGTGAATCGCGCAGAAAAGTCCAAGTTATGATTCTAAAAGTTTTATCTTCAGGTATTAAAACTGAAAGGGCGTTTGTTTTCGTGAGCGTGTATCTGAACGATTCTGGTTGCTTCAAAAATTTTTCTAAAAGGTTTTCTAATTGCGCATTGCGCGATTCGTTATTAATAAATACAGAATCGGTTGCTAAAAGATTACTCACCGTTGCAATGCTGTCTTCTAAATCGGATAAATTTATTAGAGCAATTTTTTTGTTTTGAGAAAAACTCACATCGGTACTTAAAAGAAAAGCAGCAAAGAGAATTAAAAGGACGCGCATAGATTTTATAATTTTTATTCGCTATAACGCTATTTTGGGTAAGTTAATTATTCAATAACCTACTTCTTAAATAATTCTTTCTTCACGACATCGAAGAAACGGAAAAATGGCAACGCTTCAGAGTAGCATTTTACCAATTTGTGTTTGAATTGATCGGAACAAACCAAATCGTTATCAAAAGTCAGGAAATGAAAAATTTCCCTAAAGAAATAAACTTCATTTCGGGTTTATAGATAAGTTTTAAAATTTAAAAATTATTTTCCCAAAATTTTCCCTATTACTTTTTCCCTAAAAATTATTCCTTGTTCCCCAAAAAATATGTTACTTTGCAGAAATTGGGTTTTGTAAAACGCTATACACGATATGTCAGAACAGGAAGAAGAAGAAATTTTTGAAAATGAAGCCCTTGATGTAGATTTAGAATTGGTGGAAAATACGGATTCTATCGGCGAAGATTTGCACGAACATTACCGCTTTGTAGTTGATAGAGGGCAATCACTTATTCGAATAGATAAATTTTTAACGGATAGATTGCCACGTGTTTCGAGAAATAAAATTCAGAATGCCATTCGCGTGGGTTATGTTCTGGTTGATAATGAGGTTGTAAAGCCCAATTATAATATTCGTCCGAATGAAATTATTACCATTGTTTTTCCTTATATTCCTGAAGAGCATTCAGTTATTCCCGAAAATATTCCGCTCGATATAGTATATGAAGACAATGATTTGTTGGTCGTGAATAAACCTGCCGGCATGGTTTGTCATCCAGGAGTTGGTAACAGAAAAGGAACTTTAGTCAATGCCTTAGTGTATTATCTTCAAAAAAGTGTTCCAAATTATAGCGAACTCGGCGCAGATGAACGACCAGGTTTAGTGCATAGAATTGATAAAGACACGAGCGGATTACTTTTGGTAGCTAAAAACCAACAAGCGATGACGCACTTAGCGCGCCAATTTTTTTATCACACGGTTGAGCGGCGTTATCATGCTTTAGTCTGGGGGCAACCCGAACCACTTGAAGGAACCATTGATATAAATATCGGACGAAGTCCTAATGATCCACTTTTAGTGGTTCCATTTTTAGAAAACGAAAGTGGTAAACATGCCGTCACGCATTACAAAGTTATTGAACCGATGTATTACGTGAGTTTAGTGGAGTGTAAATTAGAAACGGGCAGAACGCACCAGATTCGCGTGCACATGAAACATCTTGGGCATCCATTATTCATGGATGAAAAATACGGTGGTGCGCGTATTTTAAAAGGCACCATTTTTACGAAGTATAAACAGTTTGCCAACGGTGTCATGGAAATGTTACCTCGTCAAGCACTTCACGCAAAATCTATTGCCTTCGCGCACCCAACAAAAAATGTGTGGATGCAATTTGAAAGCGAATATCCCTCTGATTTTAAAAACGGATTGGAAGCGTGGCGTAAATATGTGGAAGGTAGAAGAGCGCTAATTTAGCTATGTGCTATGAGCCCTACTCGAAATTTGCAACTCACAGCTAAAGGCTCATAGCTCAAAGCTCACAGTTCAATTATTATTTACGAGCGTTGCGCCAAAACCATTAGTTTTGCCAATAAATCCTCGAGCGACGAGTGTATAAATTTTTCCTTCGGCTAAAGTGATATTAGGAATGCGTGCCAAAATATTTGTCGTGCCTGAAGATTTTACCAAAACATCGTAACTTCCAACAGGTTTTAAAGCAAAATTAGTTTGTGGAATCTTAAATCTTAGATTGCTAAAAGTATTATTAGAAGCATCGGGCGTAACTGCACCGCTTGGTTTTACCAATTCCACATCAAAACCATAAGTGATGGCATCACTCACTAAATGAATAAACCTAAATTTTGCATTTCCTGCCGTTGGTGCAGAAAGATCATCAGAAGTAACTAAAACAATAGGTGTTTTTGAAAGCGTGTCTAAGACAACGTAGTAAGTTATGCCTGTGTTTTCGGTTAAAGTTGTCGAATCGCTATAAAGAAAAGTTCCTAACTTTGTTAAGCCGATTTTAAACTGCGTTTTTGTGTTCGGCGTTATTTTAACATCTGTGTAAGGAGTATAAGCTCCATAGACAATGGAATCTTTATTTATTTTAGCGCCATCAATAAAAAAATCAATCGCAGGGGCGTTCACATCGGCGTGAACAACCATTGCTTTAGCAAAAGAATCAGCTGCGACGGTATCCGAACTTTTTTTGCAAGCAGTAAATAAAGATGAAACTAAAACAATTGAAGAAATGAGGAGGTGTGCAATTTTTTTTATCAGCATTTTTATAAATATTTTTTTTGTTTAACCAAAACGAATTTAAGTACACTTTTATTTTTGAGATTCTTTATGATTTTCCGTGTTGAGCAGAATTTTATCAATACGCATACCATCCATGTCAACGACTTCAAAAGTATATTTGTTCCATGTTACTTTCTGTCCGACCTTAGGCAATTGCTCTAAAGTGTGCAAAATAAATCCGCCGATGGTTTGAAAAACATCGCGCTTGTGTTCATTGTCTTCAATGTCAAATTCTTTCAAAAAATCATCCCACGGATATTGCCCGTCAATCAACCAAGAACCATCTTCGCGCTGAAATAATTCGTAGCCAATTGCGCCATCCTCTTGCGAAATATCGCCGACGAGCGTATCAAAAACGTCGTTAATTGTTACAATGCCTGCGAGCGTACCGTATTCGTCAACAACTAATCCTTGATGTATGCGCGATTCTTTAAATTTTTCGAGGGCAGAATAAGCGTTCATAGTTTCTGGAAAATAGTTGACTTCGCGAACGATATCATGCAGAACAATGGGTTGGTTTTTTAAAAGAATGGCTAAAATATCTTTTACTGTCACGATGCCACGTACATTATCGAGTGTGTCTTCACAAACAGGGTAAACTGCGTGATTAAATTTCTGAATTTTTATGAGATTATCTTCTAAACTTTCATTAATGTCGAGCCAAATAATATCAGCGCGATGCGTCATCAGTGCGCCGACGCGTTTATCACCGAGGTGAAAAACATTTTCAACAATATCTTGCTCAATCTCTTCAATTGTTCCTGCCGTTGCGCCTTCATCAATAATCGCTTTTATTTCTTCTTCTGTTACGCGCGATTCATCCATCTTTATATTAAACAACCGAATAAATAAATCGGTCGTCTTGCTCAGAAGCCAAACAAAAGGTTGCGTTATGCGGAGCACAATTGTCATTGGAAGCGCGACAAGCTCCGAAACCGATTCAGGCTTCGACATGCCAATACGTTTAGGTAACATTTCGCCAAATGCAATAGTGAAGAAACCTACTAAAATAACGTTCAAGACAACGGCAATGGGATTTGAATATATTCCGAGATGAAAATATGTTTCAATAAATTTGCCAATGCGATCAGCATAAGCCTCTCCACCAACTATACCGACAACGATACTCACCAAAGTAATTCCGATTTGACTGGTCGAAAGAAATTTATTCGGCGCATTGGCTAAAGCCAATGCCGATTTCGCACCGCGAATACCTTTTTTAGCAGAAATTTCTAATCGTATTTTTCGTGCTGAGGTGAGAGCCATTTCCGACATGGCAAAAAATCCGCTGATAAGTGTAAGGACAATTAGAAGTATGATACTTTCCATCGTAACATGAATTGCATTTGAATTCACAGTTATTAGAGACTCTCGTTGAAGGTTTTTTGTTCGAAAATACTATAATAACCGCACACAAAATTCTGTTGTGCTTTCAAAGCGATGCAAAAGTACAATTTTTTTGAGCATTTGCGTATTAATTTTGCACGTATAGATTAGAATTATGATAAGAATAAAAAAATGTGTCGCGCCAGTCTCTTATTTTCCGCCCATTCATTACTTCGCTGTATGGCTATTAGCCGATACATTTTTTTTTGAAGCACACGAAAACTATCAGAAAGGAAGTTTTAGAAACAGATGCGTGGTTGTTACATCGCAAGGTGCAACAACTTTGAGTATCCCACTTTTGCAAGGTAAAAACGAACAGCAACCAATAAGCGAAGTTTTAATAACAGACCCGAAAATTTGGCAAAAACAACATTGGGCAACATTGCAAACAGCGTATGGTTCTGCGCCTTATTGGGAATACTACGCGCCAAAAATTGAAAAATTAATTAAATCGGAAACAGATAATTTTTTTTCTTTGGCGCAACAATCGTGTTTTCTTTGTGCGGATTTATTGCATCCCAATTTGAAAAAAAAATCTCAAAATACAACAGAATTTATCGTCGCAGATAAGAATAACACTACTTCAACCAATTGTTTTTATTTTGAACCTTTAATGAAACTAAAAACCCTAAAACAATTAGATGCACCACAATACGCTCAGGTTTTTAGTGATAGAAATTCTTTTACACCTTACGCCAGCATTTTAGATTTACTTTTATGCCACGGCAACAGAAGTTTAGAAATATTATATCAGTATGCAGAGACTTTTAAAAGTGAAAAGTGAAAACCCTGAAAGAGTTAAATATTTATAGAAAATTGAAAAATTGAAAAAGCTAAAATGGAAGAATCAGATTTGAAGATTGAAAAATTGAAAGCGAAAAGTAATCCATTTCACTTTTCACTTTTCACTTTCAACTTTCAACTTTCTACTTCGCGGGCAGTTGTAATCAATCAATTATTTAGATTTTTGAGTGGCTTATCTTTTCAAATTTTTTTGACGCACAGTGCCCTCAATGCTGTGCAAGTCGGCGTTTTTGAAACAATTATTTTCGCATGGGTGTCAATAAGTTTTTTTTGGGTGAACGCTTATATCAATATAGTTTTAGTTTTTTTGAGTAATTCAAAATTTGAAAAATCAAACACAGAAACTTTTTTAGCACGCCAATTTATTTTTACATCTGCACTGAATTTTATTGGTGCAATAGTGTTTTCGTTGGTTTTTTCACCACAAATTTTTCAGACGGCACCCTTTGTTTTTTTATTTTGGGGTGCACAAATATTTTTAAATGCCACTAATTTTATTGAGCCGAAATTAATTGCTGAAAATAAACCAAATAAAATTTTTGAATTTGGTGTGCTCAATTTGTTACTACCTTACATTTTATTAGGCTTACTTATTTTTTTTGGCGCGAATACTTTTTATGCCGTCGGTATTTTTTTGGGTTTTAGCATTTTTGTTTTTTTAATTTTTATGATTCAGCATCTCCGGTATAAAGATTCTAATTTCAATATAAAAAAGATAAGAACAGAATTTTTGAAATCAGTTTCACCACTCATTGCTTACGCTGCGACAAATAATATCACAACTATTTTTACGCAAGGCATAGTGTTGGAACTCTACAAACTTCAAGCTGATAAATTTGCCGTTTACAGATACGGCGTTCGAGAATTGCCTTTCACACTCGCTATTACAAATGGATTTGGTTTTTCGGCCATAGGTTCGCTCCATTCAGTAAATGATTTAGCGCGTTTTCGGGAAGGTTCAAAAAAAATATTGCTACAAATTTTTTTTATAACGTGGTTGTTATTGCTGACAAGTCGTTGGACGATACCATTTATTTTTTCAAATAAATTCAGCGCATCAATATCTTTTTTTAATCTGAATTTACTTTTGGTTTTAAGTCGCGCACTCATGCCACAAATTATTTTGCGAGCAAAAAATGCGCAACTTTCTATCCTTTATGCCGGTATCGCTGAAACAATTTTCATCATCATTCTGAGTGTAATTCTCGCGCCCAAATTTGGAGCCATGGGAATACTTTTTTCGGTGGTAGTTGGATTTATTTTTGAGAAAATTGTACTCGCTATTATTCTAAAAACTAAATTCAATATTTCCTTAAAAAATTATACCCCCATTGGTTATTACGGCGTTCTCAGTTTTTTTACTTTACTCTTGTACCTTTGGGTAACGTTGTGAACGCTGCACGTGGCAAGTATCAGAATTTGGTAATTGGTTATCGCTTATGCTGTGTGGTCTATCGTTAAGAGCTTTTGTGAAAGCTCTGAGCAGATGATCAACGTCGGCAGGTTTAGGAATAAAATCGAAAGCACCACTGTTTAAAATTTCTTCAATCACGTCTTCATCGGCTAAAAAAGAAGAAAAGATAACGGGAATTTTTGAATCAATTTGTTGAAAGTGTTCCAACATTTGTAAGCCGTCAATATTGTCTAAATTAAAATCGGTGATAACTAAATCGTAAATGCGGTGGATAAAACAATCAAGTGCGTCGAAACTGTCTTTAGCCACATCTACCTTGCAATTCATTTTTTCAAGAATAAATTTGTAGGATTGGCTCATTGAATTTTCTTCGTCTAAAACTAACACACGGGTCATGGTAATTATTTGTAAGGTTTAAAAATTATAGTGAAAAGTGTAAATCATACAACGCAATTGATATGCCACAATTTACAAAAAGGCATTAATAACCAACGTTTTGAGCAATACACCCTTATTGAGTTACTTACGAAAAACTGGCGTGATTTGTGACAGTGGATAGAATTAAAATTAGGAGTTGTTAATTTTTATCCTTGTAAATTCATACATGGATAGCTGAATTTACAAGGATAAAAACGATTTCTTTCGGTAGGAAATAATTTTACAGACTAATTTTTTACGATTCAACTAAATTAGTTTATTTTTAAAAAAATTGTACTGAAATGGTAAAAACTAAAAAATATTTATGAAGATGTTGCTTTTTTTATAGCAAGCATAGATGCTGAAAAAGTTATAGCCTACAAAGCATCGTTTGAAGATCAAAAACGTTATGAGTTTTTAGTGGAGAAACAAAGAGGAGTAGGATTAACAGCGCAAGAAAAAAGTGATTTAAATCATTCATTAGTCATTAATAGAATAATTGGATTAGCAAAGGCTAAGGCTTTTAATATTCTTAATAAATAATGTGACAAAATATTCCAATTTCGTTGCGTCAAAAAATTGCTGACCGAGCAAATTTCATCTGTGAATACTGTAGGATTTCGGAAAAATTAATATCCTTAGTTTTTCAAATAGACCATATAAGGAGTATTAAGCATGGAGGATTAAATATTTTTTAAAATTATGCTTATTGCTGTCCTAATTGTAATTCGTTTAAAGTAACTAATGTTGGCACATTTTCTGCCATTGATGCAGAGATTTTAGTTCGATTTTTTAATCCAAGAAAAGATATTTGGGTTAATCATTTTGAAATTTTTGAAGGACAAATTTTAGGAATTACTTCAGTAGGAGAATAAACTGCCAGGATGTTTAGGTTTAATGGCGTTGAAA
>JAYVVO010000470.1:0-3283 GCA_043786955.1 Saprospiraceae bacterium | reverse complement strand
CGTTTAACGCTTGCAACTGTTTTGAAATTTCGGGTATTGTTTGACCAAAATTACCTGTCAGAATAATTCTATCTTTCACATTTATCAAATAACCATCCAATGAAGCTGTAAACCCGCCGTCATTAACTGTAAAACCAAGAGTTCCATTAACTGAAGTTTCTTGTTTTAAACTCGGAATGCCTAAAGCCGTTGCCACTTTGCCGTCGTTACCATCAACGTATGCTTCACGCGGAATGCCACCGACAAAGTTTGTAAAAGTCTGACTGAAATATAATTGCGCTAAGGATGGTGCGCGATAACCTGTGCTTAAAGAGCCGCGAAAAGCAAAACGGGGTGTAACAGCAAATCGTGCAGCAATTTTGCCATTGAGTGTACTTCCAAAATCGCTATAATTTTCAAAGCGAAGCGCAATATCCGTCATGAAGCGCCGAGTTAAATTCAGTTCTAAGTCACCATAAACGCCTAAATTATAGCGACCTTTATTGACAGCATTCGCAGGTTGAAAACCTGGAAAACCTTGCGCGCCACCAGGTAAAGATTTATCGTAAGTTTGCCAAGATTTATCCTCGCCCGCATTTATTTGGTAATTTTCGTACCGATATTCAGCACCAAATGCAACATTCGTTCCATAATAATTTTTGGGATAGTTTTTCGAAAAATCCAACGTCGTCGTGTTTTGGGAAAGCTGGAAGCCACCCGCGTCAAACGTTGTTGGCGAAGCTGAGCCTAAAGAGGCATTTAAAGTTTTATCAACATAATAGTGGAAAGAGTTTAAGCCATATGTATTATTTAAATCCCAGCTCCAACCACTGTTTGAAGTGCCACGGAAACCAACAGAAGCGGAAGCATCGTTCACTTTTGCTTGTATGTGCGGATCAAAACCGTAAGGATAAATAGTTCTCACGTTGCGATTGCTGAAAGTATCGCGGTGAAAAGCATAAGAATCGCTAAATCGGTATGAATAACCACTGAATCCGTAAAACGTTAGCGATTTACTGATCGGAATTGCCAAATTCGCGAATAAACTTGTGGTACTCGCTTGTGCGTCACCTGAATATTTGCGCGGTGTATCGGCATTAGAATCTGGACGATACGTTCTGCCACGATATAAATAGTCGCCTGTGAGATTCAGATAACCTTCTTGACCGATTTTTATGCCATAATTTAAATTGGCGTTAACTTGTCCACCATCATAAGATTGTCCGCTTAATCTTTTACCTTCATCCGTCGCAGTATTCACACCTGTATTGACATTTGCCAAAAGTTCGCCGACATTTTGTTTTAAAACTATATTTATTACGCCTGCAATTGCATCCGAACCATATTGTGCTGCGGCACCATCGCGCAAAATTTCGATGCGCTCAATAGCCGCTACCGGAATGGCGTTTAAATCTGTACCCGTATTACCTCGACCGCGTGTACCGATAATTGTTAGTAACGACGATTGATGTCTACGTTTTCCATTAATCAGAACCAAAGTTTGATCAGGACCCAATCCACGTAACGATGCAGGATCGGTGTGGTCTGCACCATCTGAACCTGATTGGCGCGTGGCATTAAACGAAGGTGCAGCATATTGTAAAAGTTGATGCAAATCGAGTTGACCTTGCGTGTTGGTTACTTGTCTAATGTCAATTAAATCAACGGGTACAGGTGAATTTGTAACCGTTCTTTTATACGAGCGACTACCAACAATTTCAACACCTTCTAAAAGCGTTGATTCTTGTAGCGTTACATTCAAAATGATATTTCTATCCTGCTTAATTTCTTGCGTTCTAAAACCGACTAAACTAAAAACCAATACAGCATTTTCGCCTATGGGCGTTAAAGTATAACTTCCATCAACGTCAGTGGTCGTAAAATTTTGTAAACCTTTTTCAATAATGTTGACATTTGCCAATGGTGCGCCCGTGGCGTCGCGAACATATCCTCTAAATTTTTGAGCGAAGGCTTGGTTTGAAATAAATAAGAATAGCAAGAATAAAATCCCAGAGTGGAGGTACTTCATAGTTAGTTTTGTTAAATTGTGTAATTAGTCGGCAATATCGTAATTTCTTCGGATAATAAAATACTTTGTATTGGAGTTAATATTTTTTTTATACACTTCAATTATATTTTCCATAATAACACTAATGGCACGCTTAAAATACTTCATTTCAGTAATAATATTTATTAAGGGGTTCAGCATAGAACTTTCCGCTCAAAGTTTTACGACAAAAAGAAATACTTCTGAAAAAGCAAAGATGCATTATGCCGAAGGTGTAAAAAAAATCATCGAAAACGATCCTAAAAATGCACTTAAAATTTTTTTAGCAGCAGAAAGTGTTGATCCTAATTTCATTGATGCAAAAATTCAGATTGCCGCCGTTTATTTAGAACAAAAAGATACAACCAAAGCCCTACTCTATTTTAATAAAGCCTTCGATTTAAATTGTTGTTACGAAGCGCGCGTAGCGTATAAATTAGGCAATATTTATTACAAGAAGCAGGATTACAAGAAAGCAGAAAGTTTTTTCTTGAAGTACATAGATAATGAAAAGGCATCTCCCGAACTCATATACAAAGCTAAAAAATTTGCGCGCGATGCGCACTTCATAGACTCCGCTTTGCAAAAACCCGTGCCCTATTCGCCAAAGCGTTTGAGTGATTCTGTAAATATCATGGGTGCAAATTATCGCGCCATTTTTAATTTAGAAGAAACAGAATTGTTTTTCACAAACCAAATGAACCGACAAGAAGATATTTATTACTGTTTACGCGACTCGAATGGAAATTGGCAAAAAGCGCAGCCGTTCTATGCGGTTAACACCGATGGAAACGAAGGCTCGCACGCGCTTTCTGCTGATGGAAAAACTTTTATTTTTACAGCCTGTAACCGAGATTTGAAAAATGGTGAACTCGATGCTTGCGATATTTACGTTTCAAAAAGAACGGGCAATAAATGGGGTGACGCAAAAAGAATTTCAAAAGCGATTAATACAGAATATTTTGAATCGCAACCCAGCTTGAGTGCTGATGGCAATACACTTTTTTTTGCCAGTAATAGACCGGGTGGTTTTGGAAACATAGACATTTGGTTTTCTGAATTTAAAAATGGCAAATGGACAAAACCGAGAAATTGTGGCGCAAAAATTAATACTCCTGACGACGATGAAATGCCGTTTATTCATCCCGACGGGAAAACTTTTTATTTTTCCTCCGAAGGACATCCTGGTATGGGAGGAAAAGATATTTTCATGAGTCAACGACTCGATGACACAACTTTTAGCGATCCTATTAATTT
>JAYVVO010000469.1:0-3289 GCA_043786955.1 Saprospiraceae bacterium | reverse complement strand
GCAACTGAAAGAATTATTCTTTTAAACGATTTTGGCATTACGACTTTTGCCGTTATTTTTGTAGCAAAAAGCACGATTGAAAGCCAATATTTAATCTCTGGCAAAATAAAACTGAATAATGGGAAGTAATCAAAAAAGTTTTAGCTGTGTAGTTTTAAGCGAATTACAGTGTGGTTCGATATTTAAAAATGTAATGAACGTCAAAACGAAATTAATAGGACACATTACCGATTTTAGTAACGCCGTCGTTTTTGTTCAGTATGACGGAGTGCTGGAACGAAGAACGCCGACCAACGCCGAAGACTTGGTATTTATAGATTAAAAATTTAGGCAGGTATCGCATATTTCAAAACATAGCAGCTGAATTTGTACGTTTTACTTTTGTTTCTTTTCTTTTCTGGATAGAGTAGGGGCTATCATAAAGAATGTGACAACGTGGACATAAGCAACGTAAATTTGCAATATCTGCGTTCTGCGGTACTCTATCCAAATGAGCAGTTTGCAACCAAATACGGCGCAATGGCAAAGCGTTAAGATTGACAGCATTTTGTATTTGTTCTAAAGTGAATAAATACGGCTGAATATTAACCGTTTCAAGTTCTTGTTCGTTTGAAAATAAGCGTAAAATTTTAGTAAGCGGAAAATTAAAAAGTGTTTCCGAATCGTAAAATTTACCCGAATTATCTCGTGCACCTTCAACGCCATTTGTTATTCCGCAAAATTCGCATTTATTTTTGGCGATTGCAAGACGCTGCGCCCGAAGTTCTGCCCAATTTTTTGGGTAATTATCGTACTGTTTTGATTTATTTTGTATCATAGCGCGTTGTTATTAATCTAAATATGGTACAAATGTAAATCTTTTTTAACAAACTAAAAAATACTTTACAAATAATCATTTTTATTATAAAAAAAATTTGGTTATATAGGATATTTGTTTTACTTTTGTGTATGTTTTTAAAGTCATTAAATCAAAAAAAAATCCGAAATTATGAATCTAAAGTTATCAAGTGACACATTAAGTTTAGTGTCCGATAAAACGAAATTTTACGCTCAACCCGCAGCTGTTTTAAATCTTATTTCAGAACTTACCGAGAGTGTTTCAGGGTTTATGAACCCGAAACAAAAAGCGCGTTTTTATGTAAATGCTATCATTGCACTGAATGACAAAACTGTCCAATTATACCCACCATTAACGGTAATTGGCATTTTGATTGAATCGGCAACTTATGATTTATCATTAAGTAAGTCGCTACAAGAGTGTTACATTATTCCATATAATAATGCTCTTCAATTTATAGTGGGTTACAAAGGCTGGATAAAAATGTTTAACCGCAGCGGAAACGTTGGTACCATTGCCGATGACGTTGTTTATAGCGGTGATAATTTTGAAAGTAAAATGGTTAATGGCGTTGAAACTATAAGCCATGACAGAAAGGCAAAAAATACAGGTGTGCCATTAGCATCTGATAATGTTACTCATTCGTGGGTAACGATTATCACTAAAGACGGTTTTTTGTATGCTGCGTCTTTAACGAAGGCGCAAATATTGCAAAGAATGGATGTAGCAAGTAAGAAAGAAAATAAAGGCGCGTACGCTTTCTATGAGCCTATGTTTATTAAGGGTTGCTACAAGGTAATGGCAAAAAGATTTCCATTAGCCGATGAGGATAAGGCGATAAGAGACGAGTGTACATTCCTACCTACAATTAAGGGCAATGAAATAAGTTTTGATGCTGCCTACGACGACCTACCGCAAGCAAGTGCAAAAGCGTTGCCTGAATCAAATGACAGCGAAATTTTAGAAGCGTTAAAAAATTGCAAAACAGCAGCAGAAACAAACACTCTTGGTAAATCGTTTGCGCTTCCCGATAAATTTAAAGCCGCCTTTTTAGTTCAATACAATGCACAAAAAGAAGCTGAAAAACCTACTGATACGGAGGAACAAATTTTAGAATTGATTGCTAATATTAAATCTGGCAAAGAGTTTAAAGAATTAAACTCCAAATATAACATAAAAGAAGAAAGCAACATTGCTGATGCCTTTATTTGCAAGTACAATGACTTAACAGATAAATCAGCCACTCTTGATGAGTGGTATTCTGCGAATCCTACTTTAAAACAAGCTGAAAACTTTGTGCAACAATTTAAAGATTGTTACAGTGACGACTTAAGAAGTTACCCACAACTTTTTGCGAAATACACCGCATTTATTCAAACTTTAAAAAATGCTGAATAATGGGAGCAAAGAAGTTAGAAATTGAACCGAAATTAGAAATTCAATACGATCTATCGGAATTAGATTTAAATGTTTCAGCTATTGAAACACTTAAAAACAATCCACGCTGGAAGCTATGGAAAGAAGAAGCCGATAATGGTATGTTTGCCGTATCGTTTTCAAAGTGTAATCGTATGCGCAAATGTCCCCTTGAAATGGTACATGGTATTTGTGATGAAAAGAAACCTACACGCGCAATGAAATTCGGTACGCTTATACATACTTCTGTACTCGAAGCCGATAAAATTAAAGGAAAATATTTAGTGATGCCGTATGATACTAACAGGGCATCAAATGTTAATCTTAAAAACGGCGTAATTGGAAAATCGCATTTTGAAGCATACGTTAATTTAGCTTCATCGCGTGGCATTGAGAAAGAAAATGTAATTGATAAAAGCGATTATTTAGAAGCTGTTTTAGTACGCGAGTTAATACATAGTGAACCGAAGTGCGCAACTGTTATTAAGCGTGCTATTGCGTTTGAACAGGAGTTTCATTTTAATTATTGGTACAAAGGCAAGTTATTTCGTTTTCGTGGCTTTAAGGACGCGCTATTGGATAATAACGCTGGCTTAGATTTAAAAAACATGACTTACGAAAAATTGAAACGCCATGATAGAGTATTAGAATGGGAGTGCTATTTTATGCAAGCGGTTATTTATTTATTAGATAACCATTTGAAAGATAAAAGCAACCCAGATAATCAAATTAAAGGCGCAGAACAATACAAGCGAATTGCAGAAAAAATAATTATGGAAGGCGAATTTTATTTTATCTGTTCGGACGGCAAGGGCGTAAAGCCTGCGCTTCGAGTATCACCGCAAGGTTTGGCACTTGGATTAAATCAACTTCACGAAACGTTGGATAAATTTATTAAATGTCAATTTTTTGATAGTTGGTTTGATAGTTACCCAATAAGCGAGAGTGTTTCACAATATTTTACAGAAGATTAAATACAAAAAAAATGAGTACAGGAAGTGCTGCCTTTGAAACAAAAGGCATTTTACACAAAAT
>JAYVVO010000468.1:0-9233 GCA_043786955.1 Saprospiraceae bacterium | reverse complement strand
AAATTGTATCACATTTAGGCTAATTAATCTTGTTTTCGCATTTACGTAAAATGGGGCGTCTCACTCATGAAATTTTAAAAGATATGCCAGTTGCTATTGATATTAAATCGCGTTATTTTTACAAACAGGGTGCTATTGAAAAAGAATTTGAGAAAGATTACAGTTTTGTAAAAAGCCTATTAATTGAAAGCAACTTTGACCTAAAAAAAATGCCCTACTTGTAGGAGTTTCTATCGAGTTGGTAGAAAAGATTAAACTTGAACTTTCTAAAAATTAAAATTCTTATTTTCCCACGACCCCTTCTTTAATACCCAATTTATTTTTCGTGCCTATTTTCTAAAATAATTAAAAATAATTTAGAAAATAAATTTGTTTACTGTATATTTGCAGATTATTTTTGCAATCCAAAAAAATTATCATTGTACCATACTATTTTTGATTTGGATAATGGTTTTCCTTCGCCCATATTAAGAGCCTAACGCATTGTATCGTGCAAAGTGTCGGGCTATTTTTATAAATAATATCCTTGTTGTTTTTTAAAATAGAAATATGTCAGTAAAAAATGCAATTAGCAAACCAATCAACACTTTTGACAGCATAACCATTAGTTTGGCTTCGCCAAACAGCATTGAAGACCGCAGTTATGGCGAAGTGTTGAAGCCAGAGACAATAAACTATCGCTCGTACAAACCTGAACGCGACGGTTTATTCTGTGAAAAAATATTTGGACCCGTCAAAGATTACGAATGTTATTGCGGTAAATACAAACGTATTCGCTACAAAGGCATCGTGTGTGATCGTTGCGGTGTGCAAGTTACGGAAAAGAAAGTACGTCGCGAACGCATGGGACACATAAAACTAGTTGTGCCTATTGTTCACATTTGGTTTTTCAGATCGCTGCCGAATAAAATCGGTTACATGCTCGGCATGTCGTCTAAGAAATTAGATTCGATTATTTATTACGAGCGTTATGTCATCATACAATCAGGTGTATTGAGTGGCGAAGGTAAAAATGAAGGAGATTTACTGACAGAAGAAGAATATTTAGCGGCTTTAGAATCTTTGCCGAAAGAAAATCAGCAAAAAGACGATACGGATAAAGATAAATTCATTGCTAAGATGGGTGCTGAAGCGGTGAAAGATATGCTCATGCGTTTGGATTTAGATTCTCTTTCGTATGAGTTGCGTCGCATTTCAACGAGTGAGCCTTCGCAACAAAGAAAATTAGAAGCGTTGAAACGTTTACGCGTAATTGAGGCTTTCAGAGAAGCGCAACAAGTGATGGAAAACAGACCTGAGTGGACTGTAATTCAATATTTGCCTGTTGTTCCACCAGAGTTGCGTCCATTGGTGCCTTTGGATGGTGGTCGTTTTGCTTCTTCGGATTTGAACGATCTATACCGTCGTGTACTCATACGCAACAACCGTTTGAAACGCTTATTGGAAATTAAAGCACCTGAAGTTATTTTGCGTAACGAAAAGCGTATGTTACAAGAAGCAGTTGATTCGCTTTTTGATAACTCGCGTAAATCGAACGCAGTTAAAGCAGAAGGTGGTCGCGCATTGAAATCGCTTTCCGATATTTTAAAAGGTAAACAAGGTCGTTTCCGTCAAAACTTATTGGGTAAACGTGTAGATTATTCAGGTCGTTCGGTAATTGTTGTCGGACCAACACAAAAGTTACACGAGTGCGGTTTGCCAAAACAAATGGCATCTGAATTATTCAAGCCATTTATTATTCGCAAACTCATTGAGCGAGGAACGGTTAAAACGGTTAAATCGGCTAAAAAATTAGTTGATAAGAAAGAACCAGTGATTTGGGAAATACTCGAAAATATATTGAAAGGTCACCCAGTTTTATTAAACCGTGCGCCGACGCTTCACCGTTTATCTATTCAAGCGTTTCAACCGCGCTTGATTGAAGGCAAAGCGATTCAATTACATCCGCTGGTGTGTTCAGCGTTTAACGCGGATTTTGATGGTGACCAAATGGCGGTTCACGTACCTTTAAGTCACGCAGCAATACTAGAAGCGCAGGTATTAATGCTTGCATCGCACAATATTTTAAATCCGCAAGATGGTTCGCCGATTGCGGTTCCGTCGCAAGACATGGTTTTGGGTTTATACTACTTAACGAAAGAACGTAAGTCAATTCCCGAAGCACCTGTTCGTGGTGAAGGTCGTAGATTTTATTCAGCCGAAGAAGTTATTATTGCTTACAATGAAAAGCAAATTGATTTACACGCTGCTATAAAATGTCGTGCGCGCGTTGAAGAAAACGGACAATTGGTTATTCGTACTATTGATACAACCGTTGGTCGCGTTATTTTCAACGAAGCAGTGCCACACACAGTGCCGTTCATCAATCTTGAATTGAAAAAGAAAACATTGAAAGCAGTTATCGGCGATATTATTCGCAGAACTAATTTTGGTGTAACGGCTGATTTCTTAGATAATATCAAAGAGATTGGTTTCATGATGGCATTCAAAGCAGGTCTTTCTTTCTATCTTGGTGATTTAATCGTTCCAGATATCAAGAAAGAAATTTTGAAAAATGCGCAAAATGAAGTTGATCTCATTAAAGATTCTTACGAAAACGGTTTGATTACGAACAACGAACGTTACAATCAAATTATTGATCGTTGGACGTCAGCAGATAGTAATGTAACAAGTGCATTGATGAAAGAATTGCGCAATCACAAACAAGGGTTTAACTCTGTGTTTATGATGCTTGATTCTGGTGCACGTGGATCGCAACAACAAATCAAACAGTTGTGCGGAATGCGTGGATTGATGGCAAAGCCGCGTAAATCGGGCGATACAGCACCACAGATTATCGAAAACCCAATTCTTTCTAACTTTTTGGATGGTCTCTCGGTTTTAGAATACTTCCTTTCTACACACGGTGCGCGTAAAGGTTTAGCAGATACGGCATTGAAAACGGCGGATGCAGGTTACTTAACGCGTCGTTTAGTGGATGTTGCGCACGATGTTGTAATCAGAGAAGATGATTGTAATACATTGCGTGGCATCGAAACTTCCGCTTTGAAAGAAGGTGATAAAGTGATTGAAACTTTATTCAATCGTATAAAAGGTCGTTTCACTTTGCACGATGTAGTGCATCCTGAAACAGATGCTTTACTTTTAGCAGCAGGTGAATATGTCACGGATGATATTTCTGATGCGATTGAAAAAGCGGGTGTGCCTTCGGTTACTATTCGTTCAGTATTGACGTGCGAAACGAAACACGGATGTTGCACAAAGTGTTACGGTAGAAACTTAGCAACCAATAGAATTGTTGATCGCGGTGATGCTGTTGGTGTTATGGCGGCGCAATCTATCGGAGAACCTGGTACACAGTTGACGCTTCGTACATTCCACGTAGGTGGTGTAGCTTCTGTAACAAATCAGGAAAATAAACTTTTAGCGCCTGTAAATGGCAAAGTTGAATTTGACGAAGTAACTTATGTGGCTTACACAGATGCTACGGGTAAAGAATCGAATGTAGTAATTTCACGTACAGGTGAATTGCGCATCATCGAACCTAAAACGAAAAAAGTTTTAGCTTCAAATACAATTTTGTACGGTGCTACTATTTTTGTAATTGACGGACAAGAAATTAAAAAAGGCGATAAAATTTGTGAATGGGATCCGTTCAACGCTGTTATTATATCCGATAAAACGGGTATCATTCAGTATGATGGTTTGGAAGAAAACGTCACGTTCAAAAATGATGTGGACGACCAGACAGGATTCAGTGAAAAAATTATTATTGAGTCGCGTAATAAAAAGAAAATTCCGGTGCTTCGCATCGTTGATAAAGACGGCGAAGAATTGAAATCGTACAATATGCCAGTGGGTGCTTATCTTTCGGTGGACGATGGACAAGAAATTGTTGCCGGTCACCGTATCGTTAAGATTCCGCGCAAGATGTCGAAAGTACAAGATATTACGGGTGGTTTACCGCGTGTAACGGAATTATTCGAAGCACGTAATCCGACACAACCTGCAGTTGTTGCAGAAATTGATGGAGAAGTTGTTTTGGGTAAAATCAAACGTGGTAATCGTGAAATTTCGATTGTCTCTCGCGATGGTCAAGAGCGCAAGTATTTAATTCCGCTTTCTAAAAACATTCTCGTTCAAGAAGGTGATATTGTTCGCGCTTGTACACCACTTTCAGATGGTACAATTTCGGCGCGTGATATTTTAGCTATTCGTGGACCTTTCGCAGCGCAACAACATTTAGTGAATGGTGTGCAAGAAGTTTACCGCTCGCAAGGTATCACGATTAATGACAAGCACATCGAAACGATTGTGCGTCAGATGATGGGTCGCATAGAAATTACAGATCCGGGTGATACAACATTCTTAGAAAGCGAAGCGATTGATCGCCACGAATTCCAAGAAGTGAACGACGAGATTTACGATAAGAAATTTATCATCGAAGCAGGTCAGTCACAAAAATACAGTGCAGGACAATTGGTGTCACTGCGTCAAGTGCGCGAAGAAAATTCGTTCCTGAAACGCAATGATAAAAAAATCATGGAGTTCCGTGATTCTGTTTCAGCAACATCTGTACCATTGTTACTCGGTATAACTAAAGCATCGCTCGGAACAGAAAGCTGGATTTCAGCCGCTTCTTTCCAAGAGACGACAAAAGTTTTATCAACGGCTGCCATTGCTGCAAAACGCGATAACTTAATGGGATTGAAAGAAAATGTTATTGTGGGTAAACGCATTCCGGCTGGTACGGGTATGCGCCAATTCCAAAACATTTTGGTGGGTACGAAACAAGAAATGGATCGCCTTAAACAGCCTACATTCTTAGATGATATTGATGTTGATTACGCCGAAGAATATATTGACGATTCAATGGCTTAGTCTTGAACTTAATTTAAAAAAAAACCGAATAGAAATATTCGGTTTTTTTATTTTGTTTTGTAAGCAATTCAGCGATTCGCGCTTTGAATACTAACAAATATGTAAAGCGATGAAAGATGCTAAAATTTGTACTACGATGACCTCGCATCGCAGTTAATAAAACAGTAAGAGAGAATGTTTTACTAACTTGCTTTGATTGGTAGTTTTAAACTAAAAATTTAAATTGCATAATTGCCTTGAATTTATTTGTAACAAAATATTTAAAAATTTCTCTAACTCAAAGTTTGTGTGTAGTTTTATGCGAAATAATAATCAACTATACATACACTAATTTTACAACTCCTTAATTTTTTAGCATGAACAATAATACAATAAACTTTGAAAAATATTGGTATCTCATTACACCCTCCAAACTTTTTTACCAAATTTGTGATGAGTATAGCGTCAGCCAAAAGGTATTGCGCCGTAAAATTGAAAAAGCTGAAGTTAAATTATTAGGTGGCGTGCTCATGCCTATTGACCAATATAATATTTATGAGGCTTTCGGTCCGCCTTACCCCCCCCTAAATTATAAAAAATTTAATATGAATTTTTTGCTTGGCACATTAGGGAATATTGTGGCACTTTGAGAAATAATTATGCTCATTTCTGATCTTGTTTAAAAGTGATTTAATTTAGAATTTTGTATTATGCTTCGGCATTATTAATTCAATTTTTATCACTTTTTAACACAGTTTTTTATGAAAAATTTTCTGTATCTCTGTTTTGTTTTATTATCTACAAGTTTAAATGCACAATGGGAAACATTAACCCCCGATGCAACTGCTAATGCTGGTGTTATTCTTAGAAATGAATCTACGGCAAATGCAAAACTTCTTATTGGTGTCTCGTCTTGTTCTGGTTGTTTTGCGCCACATGCTACAGCAAATGATGCAGTATATGGTTTAGGCGGAAGTAATGTTGGAAACTTAGTTTTCAATATACCTATGGATGACTCTTATAGAACTGGCAAAATTATATTTTCAAATAATTATTCACCTGACATTATGGTACTTACTACTGATGGGAAAGTCAGAGTTGGAAATATAAGTACCCCAGGTAATTATAATCTCTACGTCCAAAATGGAATTTTGACAGAGAGATTAAAAGTAGCAATTTCAACTACAAGTTATTGGGCTGATTACGTATTCGATGATAATTATAAATTACAGTCATTAAGCTCGGTAGAAAAATTTATAAAAGTGAATAAGCACTTACCTGGAGTCCTTTCAGCGATTCAGTTGGAAAAAGATGGTGGAATTGACGTAACCGATATGATGGCAAAACAGATGGCCAAAATTGAGGAACTCTATCTCTATATAATTGATTTACAAAAGGAAGTAAATAAATTGAAGAAAGAAAATGAGAATCAAAAGAAATCTGTAAAAGTTAATTAAAATTTTTTTCAAAATTTTTGAACTTATAAAATCCTCTTAGATGAAAAAAAATGTTTTTTTAATAACAATTTTGATTTTACTTTTTGTATTGAATATAAAAACATTTTCCCAAGTTTTAATTCCACAAACAGTAAATTCACCAGATGCAACGGCTTGCAATCCATATCCAAAACTTAATTTATCAGGTAGTTGTAATGCAGGTCCAAGTAATTTTGATCCATTTTATATTCCTAATAATAATTGTCTAATACCTTGGGAAGTATCACATGGAACGCCTCAGATTTCAGATTTGATTTCTGGTAAAACATCGCTATTAATGTATGCAGCTTTAGATTCAAATTATAGTTATTTGAGCGAAGGCGCCTTCTATAGACATAAATTTGCTAGTGGAAAAAAATATAAACTGACGTTTTCCTATACTTCTCATACCCAAAAAGGTATTCCAACGGATCCTAGTATTGATGATAATGCAATGGATAATTTCGCAGTCTATTTTGCAAATGACTTACAGACTGTGACAACTAGAGCACAAAGGTTTAGCACACTCACCAACCCAGATCCAAGGAGTTATAAAATTCCTAATATTAATTCAAAAGAAGTAATTTTATCTGATCAAAGTGTCCAAAATAATACAGTAAAGATATTTGAAGCAACTTTGATTCCAAGATCAGATTATGATTTTTTATGGTTTTATGTTTGGGATAATTATAGGTCTACAATTAAAGATCCCTCTACAAACCAAATAATAGCAGAACTTGGAGCAAGTAGTATATTGGTATGGGATATTCAAATTGAATGTTTAACATCTGAATCATTAGTTGTTGTGCCTGGCACATACATAAAGAATGAAAATACTACAACAGATCCATTTTATAAACCTGATTATATAATAAAACCATTACCATCTAATGTACAAGCACAAGAAATAATTGTACCGACCACTCCAATTAACCAAACTACAGGAGCAACGACCTATAAATTCAATGGTTATTCGATAATTAAAGGTATTGACTATTTAAACGCTTGGGATTTAAGTACTTTTCCGCCAGATTATTCTACTACTACTTTAACAGCTTCAACAAAGATTAGTATTTTAAATGAAAATAAAGATATTAATTCGACATATTTTGAAGCTGAAAAGGGGAGCAGTTTTGAAGCAAAAATTGAAACTAATAGTAATTGTCTTTGCAAAGATCCATGCGGTGATTATTTACCTTGGCAGGCTAATATAATTTCAACTGCAAATATAAGTGTAATTGGAGATAACGGAATTTTTAAACCTTGGACTGCAAACTATTCATATTGGTGCCCTAAGCCATATAATGCTTACAAGTATACCTTGGAAGTATTCGCACCTTGGGGTGGTTTAATATACTCACATGTTGGAGGCGATTTTGTTAACGGGATAAATGAAACAATTCAGTGGCCAACTTCAATCGATGAATTTAATAATAGACCTTCTGGAGTTTACACTTATACGTTAAGGTTAGAAAATTGCTTTGGTACTAAATTAATTTCATCTGATATATCTCTAGTAAAATTTGCACCCAATCCTGTCTTATCTAGTTACCTTCGGCAGTCTAATAATACGGGTTTAACTGTCACCCCAAATCCAGCGAAAGATGAAATTAATATTAATTTCACCTCTAAGATGGACAATTCAAACTACGAACTCAGCGTATTTAGTATTGATGGCAGATTGATTTATTTTGATAAATCTGAGCTTAATAATGATAATTTTTTTAGTAAGCAAATCGATATTTCTTCTTTCCAATCAGGAATCTATTTTATTAAAATCAAGAATGGAGAGAATTGGTTTAATGAAAAAATAGTTAAACTTTAAGTTATTAATGTTACAACTTCCTAAAGGACAAGTTTAGTCAAAATTAAAAATATATTTGACAACGCTATCCTTTAGGATTTTATTTTACTTCTATTATTCTATGGTTATGAGAACTTTAATTATTTGTATCGTAATTTTAAAAGTTAGTTTATCAGACTGTTATACACAATCTAGGCTAACAGGAGGACTTTTTTTAACAAATAGTTTTCTTCATGTACCTACTGATATATTTTCAAGTTCTCCATCCTTAACCACGAATAAATTCGGAATTGCTTATGGTATTAAGCTCGAATTTGAAATAAATGAAAATTGGATATTTTTAGTCTCTCCAAATTATTTTAAATTAGAGTACTATAATGGTTGCCTCGACTCAACTCACATTATGTTTTCTAACGCATTTAATCCAAAACCAAGTTATATAGAATATTTTTTCACTTCAGAAAATAAATGTATTTTTACTAGCTCGTCTTCTTATGATTATTTTCAACTTCCAATACTATTTAAATATGGACTTAATGGATCTAAAAATAAAGCAAATGGTTATTTTTATTTTGGAAACACCATGAAATATAATTTTTCATACAAAGATTCAACAATCAATAATTTGAATCATCAAGTTTTAAAAAAAGAAGACGGGAAAATTGGATTTATTTCATTTTTCATGCCTACCATAGGTGGTGGAATTGATTATAAAATTAATAAGTCGATAATAGCTTTTACAGATTTATCCATTTCAGTTTATCAAAATCAAAATTACCTATTTAAAAACTATACTTTAGGTTTAACTTTTGGTGTCAAATCAAAATTATAATTTCTTCAAAACAACAACATCTTGAAAAGTATAAGTGAATTCCAAAATTTCCCGCAAAACAATAACGGCGAAAATATTAAAAATACAAGTTAAATTGTTTCAATATTAAATCGTAAGTTGAAATCAATTTAAATATCAAAAAACTCAGTGCTGTTCAACTCTTACCAATTTCTGATTTTCTTCCCAATTGTAACAACTCTCTTCTTTATTTTGCCTCACAAAATAAGATGGCTGTTGCTGCTTGCGGTTTCTTGCTTTTTTT
>JAYVVO010000467.1:0-3301 GCA_043786955.1 Saprospiraceae bacterium | reverse complement strand
CAAAAACAGAACATAAAGCTGTTATTGATACTTGCAAACATTTAGAAAAATTGGGCGCTGAAGTCACTTATTTAGACGTCCAGTACAACGGTTTAATTGATATGGCTGAATTTGAAGCCGCCATTAAACCCAATACTATCTTGGCTTGCATCATGTACGCCAACAACGAAACGGGCGTTATTCAGCCAGTAAATCAAATTGGTGAGGTGTGCGCAAAGCATGGAATTCTATTCATGAGCGATATTACGCAAGCCGTTGGTAAAATTCCCGTTGATGTAAAAGCAACAGGCATTCATATTGCCGCGTTTACTGCGCACAAAATGTACGGACCAAAAGGTATTGGTGCATTATTCGTAAATCGTATTAAGCCACGCGTTAAAGTCGTTGCTCAAATGGACGGTGGTGGACACGAACGTGGAATGCGCTCGGGTACATTAAATGTAACTGGCATTGTTGGTTTTGGCAAAGCTGCTGAGTTAGCGCGTAAAGAAATGGCGAGCGATGCCGCGCGTCTTTCAGTTTTGCGCGATAGACTAGAAACTGAACTCAGCAAAATGGAAGAGGTTACTGTCAATGGTGCGCGCGAATCGAGAATGCCGCAAATAACAAACATGAGTTTTAAACACGTTGAAGGCGAAGGTCTGATGATGACGTTTAACCAAGATATTGCGCTGTCCTCTGGTTCAGCTTGTACTTCTGCTTCTTTGGAGCCCTCGTATGTTTTGGTAGCGATGGGTCTCGGCGATGATTTAGCACACTCATCTTTGCGTTTTTCACTCGGTCGTTTCACAACCGATGAAGATATTGATTACACGATTAAAGCAATTCGCGAGGGTGTTAATCACATGAGGGATCTTTCTCCAATTTGGGAAATGTATAAAGAAGGTGTAGATTTATCGCAAGTATCTTGGTCTGCCCACTAAAATTAATAGCAAACTTAATAGGTTTTTAAAACCTGTTAAGTTTATTTGAAAATAAATTTGCAAAATTCAGAAAAAAAGCTAAATTTTGTGTTTACAAAAATAAAATAAATAATCATGGCTTATTCAAATAAAGTATTAGAGCATTTCAATCACCCAAAAAATGTGGGTACATTAGACAAATCTAAAAAATCTGTCGGCACAGGTTTAGTTGGCGCGCCTGAATGTGGAGACGTTATGCGTTTACAAATCGAGGTAGACGAAACAACACAAACCATTATTGATGCGAAATTCAAAACGTTTGGTTGTGGTTCAGCCATTGCGTCTTCATCGCTCGCAACCGAGTGGTTGAAAGGGAAAAGCATTGCCGAAGCATTGACGATTGACAATATGGATATTGTTGAAGAGTTGGCTTTGCCACCTGTTAAAATTCACTGTTCTGTTTTAGCAGAAGATGCAATTAAGATGGCAATCAAAGATTATCAGGCTAAAAATGGTATAGTTGTTGAAGACGCGCATGCAGTTGCAGTACATTGATTAAATTAGTTAGGCATTTGGATTAATAATTAACCATTATCCATTAATCATTAACCTTTAATAATCATGATTTTTGTTGCTGATTCTGCAAAAGAAAAAATAAGTTCGCTTTATAAAGGCGGTTCTGTTACACCCGACCATTTTATTCGTGTGAGTGTTACGAGTGGCGGATGTTCAGGTCTTTCTTATAAAATGGATTTTGACAATACAAATCAACCGAAAGATCAGGTGTTTGAACACAATGGTGTAAAAGTTGTGACAGACTTGAAAAGTTTTTTATATCTTTTCAATACTACCTTAGAATTTTCAGGTGGATTAAACGGTAAAGGATTTTCATTCAATAATCCAAATGCTTCGCGCACTTGTGGTTGTGGTGAAAGTTTTGCGGTTTGAGGAGTTTAGTGTCGGGAATCGGGAGTCAGCCGCTCGAAAGGCTCATAGCTCATAGCTCATAGCTCATAGCTAAAAAAAATAAGCCATCGGTTGCAATAATCAATGGCTTATTGTATTTTTACAGGTAATATATACAACGTTTTGCGCGTTGAAACAATCTCAACAATAATCTGTTGCGTATTAAATATTTACGAGTATGTCGTTCGAATCAAAAACCTATTATTCTCAACTTTATCGGAATTTTCGTTCGATAGAGCCGAACGAATATCGGCGGTTGGTACTGTTTTTTGAACGCAACGAGAAAAAAGTTTCTACATTAGAGACTGAGGAATATTTAGACGTACTTTGGATGTACACCAACGCATTGTACGAAGTCGGGCAATATCGCAAGCATACATTGATGTCGGATATTATTATTGAACTTTCGATTGAAAATAATATCACCCACATTCGCGATGAAGAAGTATATCGGTCAACATTGTTCAAAAAATCCGTATCGCACTTTCAATTGCAAGAACACGCTGCGTCAATTCATATTTTAACTGAGTTATTAAAAATTGATCCCAACGATGCATTGGTGTTGCGTTTCTTAAAACGTTTACACCGCGAGCAAAATCCGATATTTTTAAAACGTGCGCGCGCTATCGGGATGTTTTTTTTAATTTTAGCCACTACAATGCTCGCAACAGAAACTATCTTTGTGCGTCATTTTTATGAAAATTTGGCTGATAAATTTGTTTTCTATCGCAATGTCGCTATATCTTTATCTGCTTTATTTTTGTTCGGTGGTTTGTTAGCTTATCGCTGGCGTGTGCACCACAAAGTGCGTAAATTACAAAAGCAAGTGCTGGAAGCAAAGTTTATGAAAAAGTTAAAGTCAGATACATAAGTAAAGTAAACTTAAACGTTTGTACATTTGTCGAGTCGAACAGAATGTAACACAAATTTGTAAATCTAATTTTCTTCAATTTTTAATTAATAACCTTTATGAGCCCAGTATTTTTAATTTTTGGGATGGGTGGTCAAGAAATTTTCTTCGTATTCATCATAGTTTTGCTTTTATTCGGTGGTAATAAAATTCCAGAACTCATGCGTGGATTAGGTCGCGGTGTGCGCGAGTTTAATTCTGCTAAAGCGACTATGGAAGATGAAATTCGCAAAGGCATGGACGATGCTGAAAAGAAAAAAGATTCTGAAATGGAGATGCGTAAACGCATTGAAGCTGAAGTCAGAGATAAAATTGCTAAAGAGTCAGCTACTAAGTAGTTGATTGTTGTTCGTTGACAGTTGGTCGTTTACGAGAGATTTGCGATTATCAACTATCAACGAAGAACTAAAAATAAAGAGCTAAAGCATAACAATCGCAAGATTGTTATGCTACGTAGGCAGTAACATTGTTGCTGCCTATTTTTTTTAAGAAACTAATTTATTTGATAGTTTAGACGAACAAC
>JAYVVO010000466.1:0-3301 GCA_043786955.1 Saprospiraceae bacterium | reverse complement strand
ATCCGTAAAAGTATATTCTAAGCAATCGTAGCCCGTTTTTTCTCGGTAAAGTTTTGCCGTAAACGGATCGCAACCGAGCATATCGGTATAACCTAATGCTTGAAGTGTACGCGTCACTTCGCCACTGCCACAACTTAAATCTAAAACTTTAGAATAATCAATCCGATTTTTATTTTTAGTGAGCAATTCGCTTATAAAAAGTTCATGCGGGTTGATATACGTGTCGCCATGCGATGTATAATATTTTTCAACGCCTTCAACGGCGTAACCTTCGCGTACCGATTTAAAAATGTTGGATGCCACAATTTTATTTTATTTGTATTCATGCCATGAATGGCATGAATACAAAATGGTCACGCCTACGGCGTGACCATTTTTCATTTATTCATTTTTCATTTTCGTAGCTAATTCTAAAGCGCGCTCAATAATTTTATCTTTAAAGATTAATTCATCGCTCGCACTTGTTGCAACTTCAACGTCGGGTGCAACACCGCTTTCAATGCTTGTGCCGTTGGGTAGTGTAGTGTAACTCGCCGACATTCGGTATTGCCAACCGTTGGGTAAGTCAAATGAAATGGGAATGCCGCCACCACCGCCTGTTCTATCGCCCACCAAAGTAACGTTTGGTAATACGGACATGAATGCCGCGTAGTAATTTGCGGCGGAGTATGTTCCGCGATTAATGAGTACAAAAACGGGTTTTTGAAAAATTATATTTCTCCGCGAAGGTGCAAGCTCAAACGCTTTACCTTTACTAAAATCGGTGCGCAGCCGTCCAGCTTTGCGATAGCCGTACCCGAGCGTAATTTTATTTTTTGTAGAAAATGGCGACATGAGGGTGAGTGCATTTTGCAGCGCGCCACCGCCATTATCCCGAATGTCTATAATAATAGCAGGCGAATTTCGGTATCGCTGCAAAATATAATCGAGTTCTTCAGTAGTGAAAGGTGCAGCGAACGAACGATAAGTTATGTAACCCACCGAATCGCGCAAAAAATTATGATAAAATGGACCCGTGATTTTAAAATTATTTTTTAAATATTGGCGTTGTACAAACGCTTCGTTGTAATTATCCACAAAATCTTCTTTCCAATGCCAATTTCTACTTTTGTCGGTTGTAGAAAAAAGATTCACGTGTCCATCGTTTAGTTCGGCGAGTAAACTGCTCATTACTATAAAAAGAGAGTCTTGGGTCATTGAATCATAAACACGTGCGCGATATATTTTAGTCAGTTTTTCCCAGTTAACTTTTTTTTCAGCGAATAAACTATAATGCGTATCAACGGCATAGCTCATCATATCGAAACAATGAAGCGGTGTGTTCGACATATCTTTTTTGAGCAAAAGTTGACTGCACGTTGAAAAATAAAAAACTAAGTTAAAAGCGAGAAAAACTCGGATTAGATTTGGGGGTAGTGAATGAAGATTTCGTTTATACTTTTTAACTAACATCCGTTTTTGATACAAATATACAAAAGCAATTACGAATTACAAATTACGGAAGTGTTCAATTTCGTAATTCGAAATTCGTAATTGAATCCATAATTGACTAAAAGAATAGCCAATTAACAGCCGCAGAAAATTCTTCACCCCAACGTGCCTCTGAATGTTTCCCCCTTGGATCGAGATGGGTTTTAATATTGAGTAAAGCAGTATCGAATCCGTGATTGTAGATATGACTAATAAACTTCTCGATATTTTGTAACATATTCGAGCCTTCTTCACCACCGCCATAAATGTAGGCTTTGATCGGTAAATTCTGGATGGGTGGTAAATTCTGGAATCCAATTTTTTGCTCAACCCAAAATGACGGCGAGAAAATCATCATTTTACCAAAAATTTCTGGATACATTAAACCTGCATGAATAGAAATAAGTCCGCCTAAAGAGCTTCCGCCCAAACAAGTATTTTCGCGGTCGGTGAGAGTTCTCAACTGTTTATCAATATATGGTTTTAAGGTTTGCGCAACAAAATGTATATAATCTCTGCCGCGCGCTTGCGCGAAACGACGCGTAGGTTCAACGATAAACTCTTCTGCTCTGTCTTTTTCTGTATGGTCTATAGCGATAATTATAATTTCACCTTTGCCAACTTCAGCTAAAACGGCCAATTTTTTATCAATTTCCCAATTGCCATACGGCGATTTTTCATTAAACAAATTCTGACCATCGTGGAGATATAAAACAGGATATCGGCGTGTAATGTTGTGGTCGTAGTTATACGGCAGTAATGCCGTTATTCTTCGCGTGTTTTGTAATTCTGAACTAAAAAAATTCTCACAGATAATTAATTTTTTGGGAAGATATTTAGGATTAAATTCTAATCCATAATTTTTCCAACGCGGAACGCAATCGCGTAATATACCATTCGGGTTACTTACTTTGCGGTTTTGCAAAACGTTTCCGAATTGATCGAGTTCCTGATTATCCCAACCACCGCGCACATATTTATATTCTAAAACTTCGGGCAAAGTAATATCATTCGGGAAATGAAACGAAAACCTTCCTTTTGCGATGCGTTTTAATCTAAATCGTTCTTCGTCAACGCGCCAATTGTTAAAATTACCAACGATATATATCGGTCTCGGATCATCAATCGGTGTGGTGAGTTCAACGGAAAGTTTTATACCTGTTAAAATTTCTCTCGAAAATATTTGTTTTTCGCTTCGAAGTGCTAAATTTATCATCAAAAAAAGTCAGTCTTAAAAATCTATTTCATATTTTACTTTGGCGGTATGTTTATAAAACAAAATTAAACATAAAAGTTCAAAGTGACAATAAAATTTTTAATGTTTTCTGAAAATAAACTTTAACAGTTAGTATATTTGAATCAAAATTATTTCATTGGATATGATTCAGCGCTGCATATTCTTTGGCTTACTAAATTTTGCCCTATCTTCTTTTATAATTTCTCAAACACCTCTCGACAGTTTAAAAATTTCTGCAGCGAGCGGAGATGCCGAAGCACAAAATTATTTAGGCGTTTGCTTTGAACACGGCGACGGTATCAATAAAGATTTAAAACAAGCGGTAGTATGGTTTCAAAAATCAGCTGCGCAAGGAAATTTAGCTGCTCAATGTAATTTAGGCAACTGTTATTTTTACGGATTTGGCACAGATGTGAACAAAAAGGCGGCTTTTTATTGGTTTATGAAATCAGCAGAAAAAGGTTTTGCGAAAGCGCAATATAATTTAGGAATTTGTTATGAACGTGGTGAAGGCGTTGAAAAAATTTTAATTTAGCTTTTGAATGGTATGAACAAGCGACTGCTCAAGGTTTCGCTGATGCGCAATATACTTCG
>JAYVVO010000465.1:0-9255 GCA_043786955.1 Saprospiraceae bacterium | reverse complement strand
CAACAATATTATTTACCAAAAACTTCTGTCCCACAACTTTGGGATATTACGCAAGGTGGAACAACAGCTTGCGGCGATACAATAGTATTAGCTGTCCTTGATCGTGGTTTTGATTTAAAAATTAAAGATTTTAGCGGTAATATCTATCAAAATAGTGCGGAGATACCTAATAATGGTATTGATGATGACGGCAACGGATATATTGATGACTATCAAGGCTATAATTTTTATTCCATGAACGATAACCACGATAATGCACAATTCGATGGTGATCAATACCATGGCAACGAATGCGCCGGTATCATCGGTGCGCGTGGAAATAATATCACAGGTATTTCTGGAATTAATTGGCAGACAAAAATGCTTTTTTTATCGGCTTCTCGTTCCGTTGAATATGTTATTGGTGCTTATGATTATGCGTATAAAATGCGCAAACTTTATAATGATACTAAAGGTGTAAAAGGTGCTTTTATTGCCGTAACGAGTTGCTCGTTAGGAATTGATGGTGCGCGACCAGAAGATAATCTACCATTTTGTAATGTTTATGACAAACTCGGTCAGGTTGGAATACTTAACGTAGTGGCTGCAACCAATATGTCTGGTGATTTATACACTATTGGTGACGTACCAGGTTTATGTAAAAGCGATTATTTAATTGTTGTTAATAGTACCGATGCAAATGATAAGCTCGCAAATTTTTCACCAACGAGTACTACGTACATCGGAATATCGGCACCTGGCACGGATATACTTTCTACTGAGCCACTAAAATATGTTCCTCAATTTCAAATTGATAGTGGTAATTCGTTTGCAGCGCCGCAAGTAGCGGGTGTTGCAGCACTTCTTTATTCCATCAGTGATACGCGCTTGTGCCCTAAAAATTTTGTTTCCCCGAGTGATGCTGCTTTAAAAATAAAAAATGCGATTTATAAAGGTGCAGATAAAATAAATTCACTCTCCAATGCGAGCAAAACTGGAGGAAGACTAAACGCCTTCAATAGTTATAAAGCATTGCAAATACTTTTGCCGACCGTTGAAACGCCGACTACAAATTACGAATTACGCATTGCACCAAATCCAACAGATGGAATTATAAATTGTCAATTAATATTTGATGGTTTAAGAGCAAACAACAACTATCAACTGTCACCAATCAACTATCAACTGTATGATAATTTGGGTCGTGTATTGATACAAAAGCAATTAACCGCACCCATGCAATTCACTATTGATTGTAGTGCGTTTCCCCCAAGCATTTACTTTTTAAGGTGTGAAACAGTTGATGGCGTAATAACAAAAAAGATAATTGTTAATCATTGAGCGCAAAACTTAGATTAAAAAAGTATTGTGGTGAATTTTTATCCCTAAATTTAAACTTTTTTGTGTTAACTGTTGTGTAAGAAAATAAAAACAATTACTTTTGCACCCGCTAACGATACTTACGGTTTAGTAGCTCAACTGGATAGAGCATCTGACTACGAATCAGAAGGTTTAAGGTTCGAATCCTTACTAGACCACGAAACATTTTTATAAAGAAAAGATTATGTCAAGAGTTTGTGAACTTACGGGAAAAAAACCAATGTCGGGAAACAACGTTTCGCACTCAAACGCGCGGACGAAACGCAAATTTTATCCAAACTTACAACGCAAACGCGTGTTCGTTCCAGAAATGAATGATTTTGTTGAAGTACGTGTTTGTGCCAAAGCATTGCGTACTGTCTCTAAACACGGATTGTTCGAATACGTCAAAAAATTACAAAAGAAAGGTCAAGACATTGGCTTCGATGAAATGTAGATTAAAAAAAATTCGTACCTAACTCGGTACTCAAATAGTCAATACAATGGCAAAGAAAAGTAAGGGTAATCGCATACAAGTTATTTTAGAATGCACCGAGCATAAAACATCTGGTGCAGCAGGTACTTCACGTTATGTAACCCAAAAGAACAGAAAAAATAAACCTGAGCGTATGGAACTCAAAAAGTACAACGCCATTTTAAAAAAATATACCGTTCACAGAGAGATTAAGTAATCAATTGCGAATTAAAAATTACGAATTACGATTCCTAATTTTTTGTTTGTGAGTTGTAATTTATAACTCTTAATAAAAAAAATCATGGCAAAGAAAGTTTCAAAAAACGCAAAAGTTGCAATGCGTGCAGCTAATGCAGGTTCTGGTAAAGATCACGTGCGTGTAGTTAAAAGTGTTAAGAATCTAAGCGGTGCTTACTCATTTAAAGAAGCCATTATTCACAAAGACAAAGTGAAAGATTGGTTTATTGCAACACACTAAAAAACAATAATTGGTTTTTAGTTGAAGGCTTTTACCTGCTTTGGGTTGAAGCCTTTTGTTTTTTGGTTGACAAAGGACAAGAACGAACAACTAATCTATAACAACTAATAACTAAAAATGAGTTTTTTTAAAAAATTTTTTTCTAAAGAAAAAGAAGCCGATTTAAATAAAAGCTTAGAAAAAACAAAGGAGGGACTTCTTGGTAAAGTCTCGCGCGCATTAGTGGGTAAAACGAGCGTTGACGAAGACGTATTAGATGAACTCGAAGAAGCACTTATAAGTTCAGATGTAGGTTTAGACACCACTGTTAAAATAATTGACCGCATCCAAGCACGGGTTAAGCGCGATAAATTTATCAACGCTTCAGAGTTGGATAATATCATGCGCGATGAAATTGTTCAACTCCTCGCAGAAAATAATACGGAAGAACCTGATAGTTTCGATTTGCCGCTCAATAAAACAGGCAGACCGTTTGTGCTTTTAGTCGTCGGTGTAAATGGCGTTGGTAAAACGACGACCATTGGTAAACTCGCCCATCAACTCACAAAAAATGATTATCGCGTTGTCATTGGTGCTGCTGACACTTTTCGCGCCGCTGCTGTTGAACAATTAAAAATTTGGGCGAATCGTGTTGGTTGTGAATTTTACAGCAAAGGCATGAATGCAGATCCTGCAGCTGTAGCGTTTGAAACCGTCCAATACGCGCAGCGATATAATTGCGATGTCGCCATAATTGATACGGCGGGAAGATTGCACAACAAAATTGGATTAATGAACGAATTGGGAAAGATAAAACGTTCTCTTGGAAAAAATATTGAAGGCGCACCACATGAAGTGCTTTTGGTTCTCGATGCGTCAACCGGTCAGAACGCATTAGAGCAAGCCAAACAATTTTCACAGGTGACAGATATTACTTGCTTGGCACTGACTAAACTCGACGGCACTGCAAAAGGTGGTGTAGCTATTGGCATTAGCGACCAATTAAAAATTCCGATTAAATATATTGGTGTCGGTGAAGGCATCCATCAATTACAAATTTTTAATAAACGCGCTTTTGTGGAATCCTTATTTAAACATTGATAGAAAAATAATCGAGAATAAAAAAGCCACTTCTTTAAAGAGTGGCTTTTTTATTTTTCTATCAAATTTACAATTAATTATTAGCTACGCTAAAAAATTGCTCCTTTTATTTTAATAATATTTCAACCTGACCTTCTGGAAAAAAGTTAACGTTGAAAGTACTATCCACATCTTTACTTGTGGTCAAAACCAAAGTGTATTTGATATAGCCGGTGCCTGGAAACCTCAAATCTCTGTCTAAAGCAGTCGCAATAATGCCTTTAATGTCGTTAATTGGTACAGTAAAATGCCTTGATTTCACATTTATGAAACTGTCAGCCACGACCGTTCTACTAATGTCGTAAATCATTTTTTCTACAACGTTTCCACCATCATCTACAGTGCTTAGCTTAAGTGAAGCAGCTTGCAAAATACTAAAATCTGGTGGTGTGGGGTCAATTGAATCTTTTTTAGAGGTAGTTAATGTAAAACCTGTTAAATTCCATTTAAACGTGTTTTGCAAATTGAGTGGCGCAATATTTAATTTCTTTGAGATTGAAGCTAAACTGTCGTTGATTTCTTTTATAAAGTACTGGCGGGTAAATCCTTGTTCGCCAGCTTTAGCTGGTTTAATGGAGAATCTGGCATTTGTAAGCAGGTTAGTTGTTGGATCAATATTCAGCACGATGGAGTCAGCAAAATCGTTAAAACATTTTCCATAAGTAAAAATTAAGAGTGCAGCAAGCGTGCTCAGTTGGAGCAGTAATGATTTTTTCATTAAAAATAAATTTAAAGGTGTTTGTTAAATACTATCATATACAAAATTAAAGATTTTTTTTATAACAGTAATATTTTTTTTGTTTAGAATTTCATAATTGAGAATCCAAAAAATTTTTCTAAATACTTGAAAATTAATTTATAAGTAATTAATTTTAAAATTTTCATTTTGTACAAGCAATAATTTTATAAATAATAATTTTACCAAATAATTTTTGCATTTTTATTTTATCTACCTTAATCTTTAGAAAATATTTTTAAAATTAAATCTTTATAATTACTTATAATATTGTAGTATTTTTTGAATGATCATAAAATTTGGGTTTATTTTAATATTAAAAATTAATTTCGTTACTTCATATCTATAACATGACTGATTAAATCAACCTTTAACAATAATTATAGGAGACAAGGTGGAAAAAATAAAAAAGATGTTCAAGATTTGTTGGATTACTCTATTGCCGAATCTTTTACAACTGATTCCGAGGAGCTAATAAAAAAATGCTACCTATAACTGAAATTAAAGAAGCGATTAAAATGGCAATTTTAGATTGAATAATTATTTCTGTATCAGAAAAAGCTAAAAGCGTTATGAATATAGACATAGTGAAACCAATGCCAGCGAGCATAGCAACACCAACGAATTGTCTAAGTTTAATACCTAAAGGTAAAGCACAAAAACCAAGAGTAACAGAAATAAATGAAAATAAAACTATTCCGATAGGTTTACCCATAACTAAACCAAATACTATCCCTAAACTATTCGACGAACATAAACCTGAAAGCCAATCAGTTGGAATTAGAATACACGTATTAGCCAATGCAAAGAGCGGTAAAATAAAATAAGCGACTGGTTTATTAATGGCATGTTCTAATCTATTTGATGGTGAATTGTCGTTATTGCGATCAAATGGAATCGTAAACGCCAGCAACACGCCAGCAATAGTTGGATGAATACCTGATTTTAAAAAGCAAAACCACAGCATAATTCCCAAACTTAAGTAAATTGGGAGAAATTTAATTTTGAAACGATTAAGACTAACCAATAACCCTAAAAGAATCATGGAAATCCCAAAATAGGAAATCGAGAAATCTTTGGCGTAAAATAAAGCAATGATAATGATGGCACCCAAATCGTCAACAATAGCCAACGCAGTTAAAAATATTTTCAGTGAATTCGGTATTCGGCTTCCAAATAAAGATAAAATACCGAGCGAAAATGCAATATCGGTGGCAGTGGGAATTGCGATGCCGCTTTGAAACTTTGTTCCTTGGTTGAATAAAAAATAAATTAATGCCGGAACAAACATTCCGCCGATGGCAGCAGAAATAGGTAAGAGTGCATTTTTTAAATCAGAAAGCTCGCCGATGTAAATTTCGCGTTCAATTTCTAAACCGATGAGTAAAAAGAAGATACTCATCAGCGCATCATTAATCCAAAATTCTATGGGTTTAGAAAACAAGGTAGTGTGCCAAAAGTTTTGATACGCCATTCCAAAAACGGAATTTGCCAATAGCAATGAAAATACCGTGCAAATAATTAAAATAAATCCGCCCGATTTTTCGCCGTTAAAGAAATCTTTGAATATGAGAGATAGCATCAGCTTTAATCTTGGCTTTGTGAATCTTAGTTCCTTTGCGAACTTTGCGCTAAAATATTTACCGAAAATTTCTTCATCTCAAAGTTCACAAAAGAATGTAGTTTAACAAGGAATTAAACTTGATAATTATTTAAGAAAGCCCTAAAATAATTATCAGTTTAAATCCTAATTATAACTACGGCTATTTCAGCGATTTCAAACTTTCTTCCAAGGTAGAAATGCGTGCGAGCGCATCGCTTTGTTTTTTGCGCTCATTGATTAAAACTTGGGCGGGCGCACCAGAAACAAATTTTTCATTATTCAGTTTACCCTCCACTCCACGTAAAAATCCGCGTTGATGTTCAATTTCTTTATTAATTTTTTCTATTTCGCCAGCAACGTCAAAATTTTCTGAAAGTATAATAAAATATTTATCAGTTCCAACAAGGAACTGTGCAGCATTTTTAACATCGCTCTCGATAAATTCGATCGAATCTAAAGTAGCTAAACCCATTACCAAACTGTGTGCGCCTTTAATAGCAAACAATCGTTTTGTATTATCGGTTTGAACAACTTTAAGTGGTAAAGCGTCGCGCATTTTTAGTCCTTTCTGATTTCTGATGTCGCGCACTTTCGAAACTATATCTTTTAATTCCGAAAAATCGCGAAGTAATGGTTCATTAATACCAGATTCACCGAGAGTAGGATATTTTGCTGCGCAACAATCAGTTCCAAATTTTTCAACGCCGCCAGCTTGATGCCAAATTTCTTCGGTAATAAACGGCATGAAGGGATGTAACATTATCATGAGTTCGCACAAAATATTTTTAGCAATTTCCACAGTTGCAGCATCAATCGGCGCACCATAATTTGGTTTTATTATTTCCAAATACCAAGAACAGAAATCATCCCAAATAAGATTATACAAACTAATTAATGCTTCACTTAGTCTGTATTGTTCGTAATCAGTTGTTGAATCACTTATAAATTGTTGAATTTCATTTTCCATCCAACTTTTGGCTAACATATTTTCGCTCGGAGTTGCAAGATTTTTATCCACCTCCCACGAGTTGATTAGTCGAAGCGCATTCCATAATTTATTGCAGAAATTACGACCTTGCTCACATAATTTTTCATCAAACAGTAAATCACCACCAGCCGGACTGCAGCTCAATAACCCAAAACGTACACCATCGGCGCCAAAATCGTTAATGAGTTTTAATGCATCTGGAGAATTGCCGAGCGATTTTGACATTTTACGGCGTTGTTTATCGCGTACCATACCCGTAAAATAAACGCGTTCAAAAGGTTTTTCGTTTTTCCATTCAAACCCTGCCATTGCCATGCGCGCCACCCACAAAAATATAATATCCCAACCCGTGACTAACACTTGCGTAGGATAGTAGTAATCAATTTCTTTTTGATTTTTAAATCCATCGAAAACAGAAATAGGCCATAACCAACTCGAAAACCAAGTATCTAAAACATCTTCATCTTGTTTTAATTCTTCTCGTTTTATTTTTGGAAATTTTAGACGTGCTTGTTCCATCGCACCTTCCAAACTTGTATCAACAAAAACTTGATCGTTGTAATAGTAAGCAGGGATGCGATGACCCCACCACAATTGCCGCGAAATACACCAATCGCGAATGTTTTCCATCCAATAGCGATAGGTTGTTTTAAATTGTTTTGGGAAAAAATTAATATCATCTGCCTCAACAGCACGCAAAGCGGGTTCAGCCAATTGTTTCATATCAACAAACCACTGCAGCGAAAGGCGCGGTTCAACCACAGAATTTGTGCGCTCCGAACGACCAAGATTTGTTTTGTATTCTTCAACTTTAACCAATGCGTCAGCATCAATTAAAAATTGCTTCATAGCTGCGCGCGCTTCGAATCTATCTTTACCGATGAGAGGTTCAAATTCGCATTTTTCGTTTAGTGCGCCACTTTCAGTGAGCGTATCAATAACCGGTAAATTATTTTTTTTGCCAATTTCATAATCAATAGCAGAGTGCGCGGGTGTGATTTTTAATGCACCCGTACCAAAATCAATTTCAACGCTCTCATCGGCAATAATCGGAATTTTGCGATTGATAAGTGGCACCAACACTTTTTTGCCAATCAGCTTGGCATAGCGCGCATCTTTAGGATTAACAGCAATAGCTACATCAGCAAAAATAGTTTCGGGTCGTTGCGTGGCTATTACAATCCCTTTTGTTTTCGCACCCACCAATTTGTATTTTATGTGATACAAATTTGCACTCTCTTCACTGTAAATAACTTCTTCATTCGAAAGTACCGTTAACGCTTCACAATCCCAGTTCACCATGCGGTAATCTCGGTAAAGTTTATTTTTATTGTATAAATCAACAAATGCTTTTATAACGACTTCGCTGCGCACTTCATCTAAAGTGAAAGCCGTACGCTCCCAATCGCAACTTGCGCCGAGTTTTTTTAATTGCTGAAGAATGATACCGCCGTATTTATCTGTCCATTGCCAAGCGTATTTTAAAAACTCTTCGCGCGTTAAATCCGATTTTTTTATACCTTGTTCGCGCAAAAATTTTACAACTTTTGCCTCTGTCGCAATAGAAGCATGATCTGTACCAGGCACCCAACACGCATTTTTACCTTCCAATCGCGCTTTGCGAATAAAAATATCTTGAATCGTATTGTTTAGCATGTGCCCCATGTGCAAAATTCCCGTCACGTTTGGCGGCGGAATGACAATACTGAATGATTCGCGTTCATCGGGTTCGGAATGAAAATACTTTTTTGATTCCCAGTACGCGTACCATTTATCCTCTAATTCTAATGGATTGTATCGGGTGGAAATTTCTGCGCTCATCGAAAAATGCGGTTATTTTAAAAAACTTGACAAAGTTAAAGAGAGAGTGACAACCTAGATTAGTTTCCCTCAGAAATTCGCAGAAATACACACAGAAATCCAAAGATGTGTAGATTGGTTTTATAAGAAACTTCTTTATTAATCTTTTACTTTTCTACAAATACAGAACTAATTAAACCGCAACTTTCGCTTTTATACCTGCATAAGGTTCATAGTTTTTAAGTGTAATATCTTCGAATGCAAAATCGAAAATGTTTTTAATTTTCGGATTTAATTCAATAGTTGGCAATGCACGCGGAGTTCTGCTCAACTGTAATTCAACTTGCTCTAAATGATTGGTGTAAATGTGTAAATCGCCGAAAGAATGAATAAACTCTCCTACTTGTAAATCGCAAGCTTGCGCAATGAGATGTGTTAGCAGCGCATACGAGGCAATATTAAACGGTACACCCAAAAAAGAATCCGCCGAACGTTGATAGAGTTGACACGATAATTTACCTTCGTTCACATAAAATTGAAACAAGCAATGACACGGCGCGAGTGCCATTTTGGGAATATCGCCCACGTTCCAAGCTGATACAATCAATCGGCGTGAATCGGGATTGCGTTTAATTTCGTTAATCAACAAAGTAATTTGATCAATCACGCCGCCAGCGCGCGTTTCCCAACTACGCCACTGTTTACCATAAACAGGACC
>JAYVVO010000464.1:0-3310 GCA_043786955.1 Saprospiraceae bacterium | reverse complement strand
CAACGAATACTAAATTGCAAATTACGGGCTCTGGCAATATTACAGCGCAAGGCAAATCGGATGCAACAGTTATTACCGTTACTGGCAGTGGTGATGCGAATTTTATGAACTTTGTGAGTCGCTCTGTAGAAGCACGCATTGCAGGTTCTGGAAATTTAAGTTGTAATGCAACTGAAAATTACGACTTAAACGTCAGCGGTAGCGGCGATATTAATTATAAGAAAACGAATGCCGCCGTCAATAGCCATTCATCTGGTAGTGGAAGTATAAGTTCTAAAAATTAAATTTTTTGAACTCGAACAGAAGGTCAGCGTTCTTTCGCTGACCTTCGCGTTTATTTTATTTTTTGCGTTTTTGTGGTTCTTTTAATACTTTCAGTATTTCATTTTTAAACCATTTTGTTTTGGCAAGTTCTTTTTTAATCAGGTTTTGACGCTCAGGAATTGTTGTGCCATAATCTTTGGCTGGAAAGACTTTATAAAAAGACTCTAAATTGTCTGATCGAAGCAAATCAATTATTAATTTTCCGCTCTCCTTAAATATTTTTAATTTTTCCGCATTGTCGTTCTCTTTAAAAAAAGGATAGCTATCACGCGCTTTAGAAATACCAAAAACTATAGTATCCCGATGATCATTTTTTTCTTTCGTTATTTTATCTAAATATTTTTGCTTCTCAAAAGTTTTTCCTTTTTTAGAAAAATACTCTTCTAAATTATCAGGGTGATAAAACAAGTTTTCTATACTATAATATGGAAGAACAAAAATAAAAGGGTAACTCTCTTTTATCATTTCAACATCCACATCCGAAAGATAATCCCTATCAATAATGGCTTTAAGACTTAAATTTTTTGCTTTTTGAAATGCGCCTAATTTGTCTTTACCATCAAAGAAAAAAGTATTTTCAATCGATAAATCATTATAAATGGGTGCATCCGTTTGCTCAGCAAAAAAAATGTCTCTGCCATTAAACGCTTTTTCTACAAACTCTTTACTCACTGCTATCTCAAAAACTTGATAATTGTTTTTATCAATCGGTTTGAGTTCTTGTTTTACATCAAAGTTCAAATCGTCGAAATCAAAAATTACGGCATTTTCACTTTCGTTGGCATATTCAATAAAACCCAGCGAATGTGAAGCCGTCCATAATTGCGAATTTTCGGGAATCCAGTTTTCAGTAATTTCTTTTATTAAATTGTATTGAAGTTGCGTGTTAAGATGCACATCCATTTCGTCAATAAAATAAATAGTATCTTGATACTGATTTTTTCTTACTAATAAATTAAATACAATATTGAAAATTTCTTTTTCTCCTGCGCTTAAAAAATTATAGTGAAATTCAAAGTCACCTTTTTTAAAAGTTATCTGTGCAATTTGATTATTAAGTGGTTGGATAATTTCAATTATTTTAAGGGAAGTTTCCGAACTAGAACCAAATATACTTTCAAAAGCTTTATTAAGCGGTTTAATGTACTTATCAATTATATCTGAGGCTGATTTAGGTTCTCGGAAGATTTCTCTAAATATTTGTACTGAAACAATTTCTATGTCATTCTCAAATCGTTCATCGCGATCAATCATAGATTTCGGACGATCGCCATCCGTTTCAAAATCTGATGTAGATCCAAGACCTGACTTTGTTCTTGTCAATTTTGGAACTTGGCGATAACTTGAACGACCATAGAATAAGTTTTTCTCTCTGTGAAGGTCAAGGTTCTCTTTTGTTATGCCACTTTCCTTTGTAATTGGATTTCCATTGTCAACCGGTGGAAATCTTGTTAAATTATATTCCTTACCATTATTAAATTTTAAATCAACTTGAACAGGCAAAATATTTGACTTATTATAGTATTTATCAAAAGAAACTGGACTATTCCCGAATTTTGAATGCGTATTTGCTAATTCAAATGCATCAAAGACCGACGACTTACCAGAACCATTTGAACCAATAAGCAAAACGAGTTTAGCTGTCTCTGGAATATCAGAAATAGTTAAGTCAGTAAACCGTTTAAAGTTTTTAAGTTCGAGACTTTTTATACGCATTTGTCTGAAGTATTCGAATACAGTTTTATTTAACAGCTCTGCAAATATAATATCAAAACATTTAACTTAACCTTAAAAGTCCGATGTCTTTTTTTTGTGTAGTTTTGGTAAAAAATTACGAACATGAAAAAAATATTTTTTTTCTCATTCATCTTGGGATTAACTGCTTGTAGTCACAGCGTATCTTCACCCATAAATATTTCGACACTTCAATCCCAAAACCCTAATATCCAGATTCTTGGCATGGGGCAAACTGTTTCGAATGATGCCAAATTATTAGGTCACTTTGAGTTTAGTATTACAGTTAATAATTCTAGTTTTTATCAAACGGCTACCAATTTAGCAGTTGTAAAATGCAAAGAAATGGGGGGAGATTTAATACAAATAGGGTGTCCTTCGTATGCTCGTGTTACAACGTATGGATTTGATATTTACAAAAAGTAACTTATTGCTCAATCGCTGCAATACCTGGCAAAGTTTTACCTTCTAAAAATTCGAGCATCGCGCCGCCACCCGTTGAAACATAACTCACCGCGTGTTCTAAATTTAAACTGTTTAAAGCCGCAACTGAATCGCCACCGCCGACCAATGAATATGCACCGTGGGTTGTGGCTTCAACAACTGCCAAGGCAACTTTTTTAGTACCGTTCGCAAAGGCTTCCATTTCAAAAACGCCCATTGGTCCGTTCCATAATATGGTTTTCGATTGCAAAAGAATAGTGTGTGCAAAGTCTGCCGCTTTCGGACCAATATCTAAAGCCATACCTTCTGCGTTGATAGCATCGCTTTCTAAAATTGCTGTGTTCGCGTCGGCTTTAAAAGCATCGGCAACAACGCTATCGAATGGCAATAGCAAACGAACACCGTTTTTCATCGCTTGCGCAACAATTGTGCGCGCTTCATCAAGTCTATCTTCTTCACAAAGCGATTTACCAATACTTCCACCCAATGCTTTAAAAAAAGTATACGCCATGCCACCGCCAATAATTAAATTATCTACGCGACTGATGAGGTGTTTGATGATTAAAATTTTGTCACTCACTTTCGCACCACCGATGATAGCTGTAAATGGTTTTTTAGGATTATCCAATACCTTTTGTCCATTCAGAACTTCAGCTTCCATCAAGTAACCGAACATACGTTTTTCTCTGGGAAAAAATTGCGCTACCGTTGCCGTTGATGCGTGCGCGCGGTGCGCCGAACCAAAAGCATCGTTCACATACACATCGCCATAACTTGCTAATTTTTTCGCCATTTCAAGATCGCCTTT
>JAYVVO010000463.1:0-9287 GCA_043786955.1 Saprospiraceae bacterium | reverse complement strand
AAAAATATAAACGCAGACCTTATATTTGTGGCGTGAGCAATTCTTGTAAAACTTTTATACTTAATTAAACAAAGGTAACTATTCGATGAGTACATTAATCGTTTAGGCTTAAAACGTATAACTTTAAATAAAAACCTAAATTAAATTTAGAACCATGGACCCAGTTATTCTTTTTTTTCTGTTGGGCTTTATTGCTTGCTTAGTTAAATCAGATTTACGCATTCCTCAAAGTTTTTACAACGTACTCAGTATTTATCTTTTGCTATCAATCGGTATTAAAGGTGGTATTGAGTTGTACAAAACCGATTTCGATAAAGTTATTTTGCCTATTTTAGGAACGTTGCTTTTAGGAACAGTTATAACACTCGTTGCTTTTCTGATTTTGAAAAAAATCTTAAAATTTAATTTAGACGATGCCGCAGCAATAGCTATGCACTACGGTTCGGTCAGTGCTGTTACGTTTGCTGTAGTAACGAGCTACATGAACTCGAAACAAATTCCTTATGAGGAGTTTATGACCGTACTGTTGGTTATGCTCGAAGTGCCAGCTATTGCCGTAGCACTCATCATTTTTAATTATTCCAGAAAAAGCAAAGAAACTAAATTTGCTGATATATTTCATGAAATTATTTTTGGTAAAAGTATGATGCTTTTGTTAGGTGGTTTAATTATCGGTGCTTTTATTTCTTACAGCGGCAACAAGCAACTTAATTTTTTCTTTCTCGATTTATTTAAAGGTTTTCTTGCCATTTTTATGCTCGAAATGGGTGTTGTAACTGCCGAAAGATTTTCTGATTTGAAAAAAATTGGCATTAAACTTATCGCATTTGGCTTAATAATGCCGCTAATTTCTTTTAGTATCGGTATGTTCTTGGCTAAATTTTTACACTTATCGATGGGTGGCGCGATAGTTTTAGGTACAATGGCTGCGAGTGCTTCTTACATTGCAGCACCTACGGCTGCGCGCATTTCAATTCCGAATGCCAATCCGACGTATTATCTCTCAGCGGCATTAGGTGTAACTTTTCCTTTCAATATTATTTTGGGCATACCCATTTACACTCAAATTGTAAAATGGTTTTACAGCATCTAATTCATTACAAATTTATAACCCACACTTCTAATTGACATAAAAAATTTCGGTTCTCCTGGGTCGGATTCAAAATATTTTCTAAAATTAAGGATAAAATTATCAATCGTTCGCGTGGAGGGATAAACATCGTAACCCCAAACGGCTTGTAAAATTTGGTTTCTACTGATTACTTCGTTTTTGCGCTCCACTAAAAGTTTGAGGAGCAAAATTTCTTTTTTCGTGAGTTTAATATTTCCATTCGGACATTGCGCTTCCATCGTCACAAAGTTTACCGTGTTTCCGCCAAACGAAAATGTTTCTAAAGCCTCAGCCACGGTTTTATTACTTCTGCGAATTAAATTATTGACGCGCAAAATTAATTCTTCAATCTGAAACGGTTTTGTCAAATAATCATCACCACCTTTTTTTAAACCAAAAATCCGATCCTGCGGCGTGTCCCGCGCTGTTAAAAAAATAATCGGAACTTCCGAATTGGTTAACCGAATTTGTTCGCAGGCATCGAAACCGCTTACTTCGGGTAACATCACGTCGAGGATGATTAAATCGAAATGTTGTTCACGTGAAAGTATAACGGCTTGCTTGCCGTCCACAACTTCAACGACTTCATAATTTTCCCACTCCAAATTCATCTTGAGGAGTTTCCGGATATTTTGTTCGTCTTCAACTAATAATATACGCATGAGAAAAATTTAAAAATGAAAACGAAAATGAAAACTAAAACGAAAACTAAAACTAAAACTAAAACTAAAACTAAAACTAAAACTAAAACTAAAACTAAAACTAAAACTAAAACTAAAATGAAAAAAATATTGCTTTAATCGAACAACTGATCAACTATCAACTATTCTGTGGAAGAATAACTCTGAAAATAGAACCTTTGGGTTGATTATCTAAAACGCGAATAGTACCCCCGTGAATTTTCACGATCTCCGCCACGATAAATAATCCTAAACCAGTTCCTTTACTTTTGCGCGTCAACTCGTTGCCAATGCGATAAAAGCGATCGAAAATTTTTCTGCGCTCACTTAATGGAATGCCTACACCGTTATCGCAAACGTCACAAATAAATTTATCTTGAGCGAGTTCTAATGTCACAAAAATTTCAGGTTTCTCTCCCGAATATTTTAATGCATTCTCTAATAAATTAGAAAACAAGGAGTACAAACTTTGTTTATCGCCGTTGATGGGCGGAAAATTAACTTCATCGAATTTGAAATGTGCATTTGGAAATTTATCCGAGAAAGTATCGGTTAAATCGGAAAGGATTTTTGAAAAATCGAGCGGTTGAAAATGCGGTGCATAATTTTGGAGTTGTGCCGCCAATAAAATATTGTCTACTAAAAAACTCAATCGTTCAATATCCTCCATCGCATTTTGCGTTAATTCTTGCCGTTTGGATGTATCGAATTCACGACGATTGAGCGTTTGCAAAGCCAACGAAATGGCAGCAATCGGCGATTTTAATTCGTGGGTGATTGAAAACATGAAATTAGAGCGCGCCAAATTGTTATCAATATCTTTATTGATAGCATCCCTAATTTTCCAAATACCGAACAAAAGTGCGACTAAAAAAAAGGAACCTTGAAATAAAATAAAGTTTTGTTGCTGATGCCACTCAGCGCGCATCTCTATTACCTCGGGCAATTTTTTGATGTCTTGGTCTTGAATATAAGTGTGTTGAATTTTTTGTTCCAACTGAAAAATTCTAATTTTGTACTCCCAACTCTCTTCATTTTTAGTCAATAAAAGTTTTGTCCACCAGCCAAAAACCAATAGCGTTAAAAAAGCCGAGATGAAGAAAAAAATATTAATTTTGTTGAGTTGCATAATTTTTTTTTGAGCTTGAGCTGTAAGCAATGAACATTTTGAGGGTGCTTAAAGCCCATTTCTAACTGCTTTAATTTCAAATATCGCACTTGAAAGGGGAAAAGATACACTTTAAAAACTTGAACGGAAAATTTTACAATTTTGTGTCAATTGGAAATGATTAAATCAAAGCTTTTAGGTTTTAAAAATCTATCAGCTTTAAGAAGTTTTTTTTCAAAAATAAAAGTTAATACTGAGGTAACACGCATTAATCCATCGGAACATAATTTTGCAACCGTTAAGTTTTTTCATACATTTTTGCTTGGTTCTCTTTTATTAAAAGCCATCAAACCCATTAGTTTGACGGCTTTTTTGTTTTTTAGCAATAAATATTCTAAAATTGCTTAACTTACAGTCAAATTTGAATAGATGAAAAAATTATTGCTTTGCGTAGCATTCATAGCACTTTATGCTTTTATTTCAAGAGCGCAATTTGCACAGCAATTCCTACTCAACAATAATGATTTTAAGAACTTAAAAAATAACGCTTCCAAAAATGAATTTTGGTTTACTTACGCTTCGCCGCGGTTATCTTTAACTCCCTCCACTGACGCGCCTTTCATTGCCGTTTCTTTTAAACTCAATGGCATCAATAAATCTCAAATTTTGAGTGTACTTTTAATAAGTAGAAATGATACATCAACATCCATAGAAAATTTAATTATTAAACCAGCGCACGATGCGGACGAAGACGAAAACTATGTTTCGGAACTCATTTTTTTAAAAAATACCAGCGCCCAAATATCATTAGAAATTATAAGTACTGAACCAATTAACTTTCATGAAAACAATTTAATCCTGCGGGCATATTATCCAAGCAATGAAAAAATTATCAGCGTTGATGAGGCTTCAAAATTTCGCGGTGTGGCTGATTGCTCTTTGCCAAAAGCCGTTTCGAGAAATGTTTGGGGCGCAGCATATGGATTAACGGATGGCGCACAATATAAAAATGACGCCCTTTATGCTGACGTAACGCATCTTATAGTACATCACGGTTCTTCGCCAAATGTTACGAGCAATTGGGCAGCAGTGGTTGCGTCTTATTTCGATTATCACGTCAATACGAACGGTTGGAGCGACATCGGTTATAATTATTTGGTGGCACCCGATGGCACTTTATTTATTGGACGCGGTGGTGGTGATAATGTTGTAGGTGCGCATTATTGCGGAAAAAATTCGCATACCATGGGCGTTTGCATGATTGGCACCTACAACGACGTTTTACCGACTGATACTGCGCTACAAACATTGGTAAAAATTTTGGTTTGGAAGTCTAAAAAAGAAAATATTTCACCGAACGGAGCTTCTCTGTTCGCTGGTGAAATTTTAAATCATATTGATGGACATAGAAGCGGTTGCGCGACGGAGTGCCCAGGCAATATGGTTTGGACGTATTTACCAAAGTTGCGCGAGCGTGTTGTAAATGCTGTCAATGCTTGCACTTCAACGCCTACGAACGATGTCGTTACTCAGCATTTAAAAATTTTACCGAACATTTTGCACAATGATCTTTTAAATTGCTCAGGCGATTTTAAAATCAACACAAACTGGCAAATATCAAATTTAAATGGGCGGGTTTATCAATCTGGAAAAATTTTAACCGATACGCAAAACTTCAATATACCTATCGAAAACTTGAACTTGGGCGTTTATTTTTTGACAATACAGAACCAATATGCGGTTACTACCGAAAAATTTATAAAAGTTGAGTAAGGTTTTTTTACAACTTATTATTTATTAACTACTTTTGCAAAACGAAAGTGATTTCGATTAATAAATGTTGTTAACGCGCGTATGAAATTTAAAGATAAGATTTTTGTTGCAGGTCATAGAGGTATGGTAGGTTCTGCCATTGTACGCAATTTAAGAGATAAAGGCTTTGATGATATTGTTTTGCGTCGCTCGAATGAATTAGATTTGCGCAATCAATCGGCGGTAAATGAGTTTTTTAAAAAAGAAAAACCTAAGTATGTTTTTTTAGCGGCAGCAAAAGTGGGTGGTATCTTGGCAAACAATACTTATCGTGCCGATTTTCTGTACGATAATTTAATGATTGAAGCGAATGTGATTCATGCAGCGCATACACATAGCGTTGAAAAATTATTATTCTTGGGTTCGTCGTGCATATATCCGAAATTAGCGCCGCAACCACTGAAAGAAGAATATTTATTAACAAACACTTTAGAGCCTACTAACGAGCCGTACGCGATTGCAAAAATTGCAGGTATAAAAATGTGCGACGCATATCGCGCCCAATATGGGTGTAATTTTATTTCTGCGATGCCAACCAATTTATACGGACCAAATGATAACTACGATTTAAATACGTCGCACGTTATTCCTGCATTGATTCGCAAGTTTATTACAGCTAAAAAAAATAATGCTGCCGAAGCCGTCATTTGGGGAACAGGCACACCACTGCGCGAATTTTTACACGTTGACGATTTAGCAGAGGCGTGTTATTTTTTGATGCAAAACTTTAATGAACCTGGTTTTTTAAATATTGGAACAGGCGTTGACATTACCATCAGCGATGTAGCGCAATTAATTGCAAATATTGTTGGGTTTGAAGGAACTATAATTAATGACACAACAAAACCTGACGGCACGCCCAGAAAATTAATGGACGTCGCAAAAATTAATGCTTTAGGTTGGCGTTATACTATTGATCTAAAAGAGGGTTTAAAATCAGTTGTAGATTCTGTTCAAACTTTAATCTGAAAACATACAATGAATAAGAATTTTTATGTAGCAATAATGGCAGGTGGTGTAGGTTCGAGATTTTGGCCAGCCAGTTTAGAACACAAGCCTAAACAATTTTTAGATATTTTGGGCACGGGTAGAACTATGCTGCAATTAACTTTCGATAGGTTTCAGAAAATTTTACCGATCGAAAATATTTTAGTTGTCACGAACGATAATTATACCGAGTTAGTAAAAGAGCAATTACCAGAAGTATTACATGATAGAATTTTATCGGAACCCTCTCGCAATAATACAGCACCCTCCGTGGCGTATACAGCTTTAAAAATTCAAAGCATTAATCCGAAAGCTGTTTTTGTTGTCGCTTCGTCGGATCATTCTATCCGAAAAGAAGAAGTTTTTTTAGAAAAAATTCAACAAGCTTTCAATTTTTGTGCGCACCACGATGCTATTATGACTCTCGGTATTCATCCCACAAATCCGAATACAGGTTATGGCTACATCAACTTTGAGCATACAAAAAATAAGGACGGAATTTACAAAGTAAAAACGTTCACAGAAAAGCCCGATAAAGCAACCGCGCAAAAATTCTTAGACTCTAAAGAATATCTTTGGAACGCAGGCATTTTTATTTGGTCAGTTTCGAGTTTAATAAAATCATTTAAAGAAAACGCACCAGAGATTTTAGATATTTTAACACCAAAAGATGATTCTATCTGGAACAATGGCAGTGAAAAAGCGTTTATAAATCTAAATTATCCCAAAACACCAAATATTTCCGTTGATTACGCCATATTAGAAAAAGCAAAAAATGTTTTTACAATTCCTTGCGATTGTGGTTGGTCAGATGTAGGTACTTGGAGTTCTTTATTTGATGAAGTAGAAAAAAACGCCGAAAATAACGTAGTTCAGAATAATAAAGCTCACCTTGTTAATACATTCAATTGTATTGTTCGTGTACCTGAAAATAAAAAAGTTGTCATTAAAGGGTTAGAAAATTTTGTTGTTATTGATGAAAATGGCGTTTTACTCATTTATCCCAAATCGGATGAACAAGAAATAAAGCAAATTAGCATCTTAATGAACAAGTAAAATGCAAAAAGGTATAACTTGCAAAACTTTGTGATAAAACATTTGAAAGATATGGTTAAACAGAAACACCAGAGAATAAAATATTCTTGTGTTTGATAATTTTTTACTGTGAAAAAAATCATACTTGTTGCTAACAGCACTTGGAATATTTATAATTTTCGTTTAAATCTCATAGAAAGACTTCTAATAGAGGGTTATACTGTTTTTGTTGTTGCTCCAACTGATAAATATATTACTTACTTAGATAAATTTCCTGAAGTTGTTCATGTGCCACTGTATTCATTAAAAAGAAAAAGTACTAACTTTTTAAGCGATTTAAAACTTCTATTTGAACTCTTTAGAATTTATAAAAAAATAAATCCTGATGCAATTATTCATTACACCATAAAACCTAATATTTATGGAGGACTTATTACGCGAATCTTGAAAATTAAAAATATCCCCATCATTACAGGCTTAGGATATACTTTCATTAATAAAGGATTGCTACATTCGTTCACGAACTTTATGTATCGGTTGGGTCTTAAAAATGCAGTGAGCATTATTTTTGAAAATATTGACGATAGAAAAATTTTTATTGAAAATAAAATAGTTAAAGCCAAAAATTCTGTTTCAATGAAAGGTTGCGGCACAAACATTGCCCACTTTAAACCTATAGATACACTCAAATCGGACAATAAAATTATTATAAGCTATGTTGGCAGGTATTTATACGACAAAGGTATTTTAGAATTTGTAAACGCAGCACAACTTGTAAAACAACAATTTGCTGGTGTTGAATTTTGGCTGATTGGCTGCGCTGATTTTGGTAATCCAACCTCTGTTAAAGAAATAGAATTAAGAGATTGGGTAGCAAAAAAAATAATAATTGATAAAGGTTTTGCTGAAGACGTGCGTATTCCTATTTCGCAATCTGATTGTATTGTTTGCCCTTCTTACCGAGAAGCTATTCCGCGTGTGATTCAAGAAGGCATGGCGATGGAAAAAATTGTAATTACTACAAATGTACCAGGCTGCTACGAAGCTGTTGATGATAATAAAAACGGTTTTTTAGTTGATGCTAAAAATACAAATCAATTAGCAGATGCTTTTTTGCGCGTCATTAAAATGAGCGCTGAAGAGCGATTAAGTTTTGGAAAAGCAGGCAGAAAGAAAGTTATTGAAACTTTTGATGATAGATTAATTGCAAAACAAATAGTTCAAGTTTTAGCAGCAGCTTTAGGTGAAACAGAAGCAATTACGAATGATAAATTGCAAATCAAAGAGTATCAGAGTATTAATTCTTAATGCTTGACAAACTTGTCTAAAATTTTAGTCGTCACTTATTTTCATCCGCCATTAGAATCAGTTTCGGTAATTCGCAACGCCGCTATAATTCCTGAATTTTGTAAATTATTTGATGAGACTTATGTTTTAACTTCTTCGAATAATTTTATAAAAGCTAATTCAAATCCTAAAATTTTAGGAAATCACGAAACGCAAGACTTAAATACTAAAACGCAAATAATTTTTACTTTCGATTTCAGAACGCTCATTTATTTTTTTAAAAGAAAAAATAATAATGCGCAAATTTCCGAGGGTGCTAAACAAAGTTTGTTAGCAAAAATTTTTTTGAAACTCAAATCCTCTTTCCCATTTTCCATTGTATTGAGCGAAGGCAGCCTGTTTTATATTTTTCTGTCCACGCTCAAAAGCATTCAATTAATCAGGCGAAATAAAATAGGGTATTTATTCTCTTCCTTTTATCCTTTAGCAGATATTTACGTCGGGTTTTTAATTAAATTATTTTGCCCAAAAATAATTTGGGTGTGCGATTTTCGCGATTTACCCATTGATCCATATTTCCAAAATACATACTTGCCCAATTTTCAAGATTGCATTCTAAAATTCATGCTTCAGCGCGCTACAAAAATAACAGCGGTTTCAGATGGATTAAAAAATCATCTTCTAAAGTATAATCCAAATGTACAGGTTATCAGAAATGGAATTGATGCGGCGCTTTTTAATTTTGAACGACAACCCTTTGAAAAATTTACGATAGCTTATACGGGTTCAATTTACGGCTATGATGCGACGCTGCGTTTTCTTTCAAAAATTATTTTAACGCTTAAAGAAAGAAAAATTATTTCTGAAGAAAATTTTCAGATTGTCTATGCTGGTAAAGACGCATCAACACTCGAAGCATTTTTAAAGGAAAATAATATTGCTGCGTTTTTAAATTCTTATGGTCAAGTTAGACGCGCGCAGGCTTTAGAAATTCAACGCAATGCACACGTTAATCTCATTTTCTCTTACACGCTACCAAATTTTTCTGGAATCTTGACGGGAAAACTTTTTGAATATTTAGCAGCGCAAAACCCTATTTTGGTTTTAATTGACGGCGTGAAAGATATTGAGTTTGAAAGAATTTTAACCGAACTCCAAGCAGGCAAAGTTTTTTATACCGATGCCGATTTAGAATTAGCCACCCAATGGCTTCAAAAATTATTCACAGAATGGAAAACGTATGGTTTCATTGATTCAAAAATAAATT
>JAYVVO010000462.1:0-3317 GCA_043786955.1 Saprospiraceae bacterium | reverse complement strand
CTGGTGCGCGCTACTGGTTGCACGCCAATATGCTTTTATTGAACGGAAAAAAAATGTCTAAATCGGATGGCAACACGATTTCGACACAAGAATTATTTGCGGGAAAATCGGCGCATACCTCTAAAGCGTATTCTCCCATGGTTGTCCGTTTTTTCTTTTTGCAAGCGCATTATCGTTCCACATTAGATATTACAGATGAAGCACTGCAAGCGGCAGAAAAAGGTTACAAGCGTTTGATGGAGGCATATAAATTAATTGGAGAGTTAAAAGTATCAGGTAAAACAGCTACAACAACCGATGAAGAAATTTTAAAAACCGTTGAAGCCGCATACGCTGAAATGGCAGACGATTTCAACGCACCGAAAGCGATGGCGCGCTTGTTCGAGTTGTGCTCAACTATTTATGCGCTTAAAAATAATCAACTCGCAGCTGATTATATTACTGAAACGACTCGCATTGCGATAGAAAAAACTTTTAACGATTTTATATTTTCTATTTTCGGTTTGCTCGATGAAAACTCTACGCAAAATTCAGGCGCAGAATTATCGGGCGTAATGCAACTTGTTTTAGATTTGCGCAGTAAAGCGCGCACCGATAAAGACTGGGCAACTTCGGATAAAATTCGCGATGATTTGAAAAATGTTGGTATCGCGATAAAAGATTCTAAAAATGAATCGTCGTGGTTGCGTGTTGATTAATAACAGATGTTTGAAAAATAATTTTCGATGAGAAAGAATTTGCGTTGGATTATAATTTCGTTGATGAGTGTGTACGCTGTGAGCATCATCTTCCCAATTTTTTCAAAATTTACGGGTTGCAAAAGCGATAGTCCGACTTCGACACAAAGCGTATTGCCAACGTTACCGATTTTAGAAAAAATAAAATTCAATGCGGATTCAGCTTATTCTTACACAGAAAAAATTGTTGGCATGAGTCCACGCATTGTCGGTACGCCTGCGGCAGATAAAGTGCGCGCTTATGTCGTTGAGAAATTTAAATCGTTTGGTTGCGATGTGATTGAGCAAAAATTTCCTGTTACAACGTTCGACGGAAAATCGCACAATGCTGTAAATATTATTGCGCGCACCAATTTGCAAGCCACGAAACGCATACTACTTTCTGCCCATTGGGATTCGCGCCCATTTTCAGATCAAGATAAAGATTCAACGCTCCTTAAAAAACCTTGTTTGGGTGCTGACGATGCTGCAACGGGTGTGGCAGAATTAATGGAAATTGCGCGACAAGCGCAATTGACTTCGATTGAAGGCGTGGGCGTTGATATTATTCTGTTCGATGCCGAAGATTATGGCGCGACAAAAGATGTGAAAGATCCAGAAGAATTAACTTGGTGTTTGGGAACGCGTTATTGGGCGCAACATCCGCACGTCGCGGGTTACAATGCTATTTATGGAATCAATCTTGATATGTCGGGTGCAGTTGGTGCGCGATTTGAAAAAGAAGGAACCTCCATGAAATATGCGCCGCTTGCGGTTGATAAAGTTTGGCGTGTTGGTCGTTTTTTAGGTTTCACGAGTTATTTTTTAGAAACTTCTTACGGCGAACTCGTTGACGACAACAAATACGTCAGCGAAATGGCGCACATACCGTGTATTGATATTATAAATCACGACCCGAACAGTCGCTCGCGCACTTTTGGCGATTATTGGCACACGCAAGATGACAACATGAAAATCGTAGATCGCGAAACGATGCGCGCAGTAGGTCAAACCATTTTAGCGGTGCTGTGCTACGAATCAGCGAATGCACTCTAATATTAAACTTTAGCATCAAACTTAATTGCACCACCCGACCAAACGTGCTCTTTTTGTAAACTCTCAATCACGTGTTCAGGCTCATCCACAAATTGCCACATATCGAGGTGTTGCGCTTGCATAAAATTTTCTTCGACACTGCGTTCGAGCATTTGTTTGAGTGGATCGTAATAACCTTTCGTGTTTAAAATAACTATCGGTTTAGAAAAAAGACCGAGCCTTTTGAATGTTATAACTTCTAATAGTTCTTCAAGTGTTCCGCAACCACCGGGCAAAGCAACCACACCTTCCGAATTTTCGATAAGTTTATTTTTGCGCTGCGCCATCGTGTCCGTATAAATAAATTCTGAAACTCCTTTATGTCCCCATTCAACCTCGTTCATAAAATGCGGCATGATGCCAATAATTTTTCCATTGTTCGCCAATACAGCATCTGCTAATTTTCCCATCAAACCCGACGAGCCACCACCAAAAACAATTTCGTAATTATTTTTTACTAAAAGTTCGCCGAGTTTTTCGGCAGCATCAAAATATATTTGATTAATGTGCGCACTCGATGCGCAATAGATGGTTATTCGTTTCATAATTTTTGTTTGATACACCATTCGAACCTAAAATCTGCGAGGTTTAATTTAAACGTTCTGTCTTGTAATTTTTATCAATCTCCACGAAAGGCGCGCACCCCAAATTAAAACTAAAAAGGCAACAATCTGCAATCCCTGATATACCTCTTGCATTAAGAAAAAATCGTAGGCGCCATGAAAAAAAATTGCGAGAAGTAATCCGACGAAAGCATTGTAACGCATATCGAAACGCGAAAGTCCGATATGAATACCCATGAGAATCGCAAATATAGCGTGAGCTGGTATGGCAGTGAATGCGCGCGCAACGGCAACATTGTAAGCACTATCGCCACCAAAAATGTAGAGAACGTTTTCCAAAGTTGCAAAACCTAAACCTACCATAACGCTATACACCACACCATCGAAGGGTGTATCGAAATGTGGATTGGTTTTTAAAAAACGGTTTAGCAAAAAATATTTTGAACCTTCCTCCGCTACAGCTATAACGCCAAAACATAAACCTGCGGTTCCACTAATAGTTTCTGTATTAAAAAAACCAGAAAACGCGCGCTCGAAAATAAATGCTGGCACCGTGCTCGCACAACCCCAACTAAAAGCGCGCAGCAATTGCGATGCGGGTTCTTTCTCGAATCTGTCGAGATATAAAATCCAACCGCCGATGATGAGTGCTGGGAAAATGGCTAATAAGGCTGGATACATATTTGTTGTCCGTTAATTCTTGTCGTTGATACTTGTTCATTTGTTGGTAAAATGAACGAAAATTAGAACTAATTTATCACTTTCTAATACTTTTACAATCTGTATCAATTACTGCTCTCATTTTGTGCGTTGTTGTTTATTCAAAACAGCATCAAAATCAGTTCTTGTTATTTTCTTTTTTTCAATGACACTATCAAGTTCTTTTTGCAAGGCTGTTTCATAATATTTTAAAAGCATTTCGCGAATTTCCTCGAGTTGGTTA
>JAYVVO010000461.1:0-9300 GCA_043786955.1 Saprospiraceae bacterium | reverse complement strand
TTTTTTACAATCTAAACATGAACCGTTTAACAGCCCTTTTTAAATCGGGCAAAAAAGATATTCTCAATATTTATTTCACGGCAGGTTTTCCAGAACGTGACGCAACCCTCCCAATTTTAAAAGCCTTACACGCTGCAAAAGTAGATATTATTGAAATTGGTGTGCCGTACAGCGATCCGCTCGCCGACGGACCAACGATTCAAAATTCTGGAATGAAGGCATTGCAAAACGGTATGGATTTAAATTTGCTTTTCGCGCAAATAAAATCGGCGCGCGCAGAAGGCGTTGATACACCGTTTATTTTGATGGGTTATTATAATCAAATTGTGCAAATGGGTGAAAAGAAATTTTTTGAGAACTGCGTCGCCTCTCAAGTGAATGGCTTAATTATTCCAGATTTGCCGCTCGCTGTGTATCAACGCGATTACCAAAAATCTTTTGAAGATTTTGGCATCGCGATTAGTTTTCTGATTACACCGCAAACGCCTATTGAGCGTATAAAATTAGTAAACAAACTCACAACGGGATTTATTTACGTTGTATCAAGTTATGCTATTACAGGCGCAACTTCAGGCATCACCGAAAACCAAATTGAATATTTTGAACGCATTGAAAAAATGAATCTGAGTAATCCGAGATTGATTGGTTTTGGCATCTCTAACAAAAAAACTTTTAATACTGCTTGTAAGCATGCGCGCGGTGCCATTATTGGTTCAGCTTTTATTAAAAATTTAGAAACTGAGCACGCGAAAGGAAAGAATTATGATGATATTGTTGCAGAGTTTGTGAAGAGTGTGAGAGGATAATTCTCAAGCATTTGTTTTTATTAAGCATCCAATTTTTACTACTCATTGCTTACAGTCTTTTAGAAATTTAATAAAGCAATTTGTTAATCTTTCTAAAGTTAAAATAAAATCTCTTACCTTTAGATCATTGGTTGTAAAAATACTATTCAATGAAAAATGTCGTCCTTTTCCTACTCGGGTCAACAGTAATTTTAGGAAATTATTCGGCTTGCTCAAATAATCGTGTAGATTTAACTACAATTCCTCAAAAATCAGAATTAATACTATTTGATAAAACCCCAGAAGTAATTCAAGCTAATATTAATGGCAAATGGCAATTAGCTTATCAAACTGGAGGCATAACTGGCGGTACATACATTCCGAAAGAAAAAGTTTTGTATAGTTTCGAGCCTGATTCAGTTTCCATTTCTTACTTTGGTGGGCAGACTGTGAAACTTAATTTTAAATGGATAAAAGATTCAAGTAGTCAAAGTAGCAGTGGGAATATCTATCTGATGTATTATGGTTTTTTGCCTCTTGCTTTTGTGAAAATTTATAACGATACTTTAGTAATTAACGACTATCAAGTTGCGGATGGCTTTACGCATTATTTATCGAGGGTGAAGTAATGCTTAAAAATTTAGAAACCGAACATACGAAAGGAAAAAATTATGATGAGATCGTTTCTGAGTTTATAAAGCGGTCATAAACTGAGCTTCTCTTATTGGATTAATCATAAAAAAAAATAAAAAAGCTAACAGGTTTTTAAAACCTGTTAGCTTTAATGATGAATTAATGAAATAATTATTCCTACTATTTTATAAACTTCAACGATACAGAATTGATGCAATAACGCAAACCTGTTGGTTTCGGACCGTCATCGAACACGTGACCTAAATGACCGCTACAGCGCGCGCATCCAACCTCTTTGCGTTCCATGCCAAACGAATTATCGCCAGTAAATTCAACATGATTTTTAGCGATTGGTTGGTAAAAACTGGGCCAACCTGTTCCTGATTCAAATTTTGTATCAGAAGAAAATAAAGTTAAACCACACGCCGCGCATAAATACGTTCCCTTTTCGTGATTGTCTGCATACTCTCCCGTGAATGGGCGTTCAGTTCCTTGCTCACGCAAAACATTATAAGCCGCAGGGCTTAAAAGTTTTTTCCATTCTTCAGGCGTTTTTGTAATTTTTTTAATAGTGTCGGTCGGAGCACTTGCTTCAACATTTGTAACAGAAACAGTTGACATAGCACTGTTCACTGACTGCGCTTCTGAATTTGTGTTGCTTGGTTGACAAGCAGTAATAATTGCCACTAAGGCGAAAAATAATAATTTCATCTTTTTGAATTTTTTACAAAATAAGTGTTGTGGAGTCACAAAATTGTCACGTTTAAACTAATCTACGAATTATTTCTTCTGGCGGTTTTGCCAATTGTTATCTTCTTGTTGTGCCATCGCAACTACTTTCCGCATGGCGCGCATGAGTGAAAGAAAAAGTAAATACGCAAATGTCAGAATAAAAAATATCCATTTAAACGTACCTGCTTCATCAATATTTAAACCTGAAAGTGATTGAGCAGCCAACCAAGTGATTCCAAGCAAAGCAGCATACGCGGCAAAAGATTTGTACCAATACACATTCATATCGCCATCCTGCAAACTAATTACGCTATTAAAAATGCCGAAAAATAATAAACCTGCACCACCAATAACCCAATAAACACTCGTGTTAATGTCTGTTGTGTGCAATGCGTTGAGTACTTTCAATACAATCATAGCGAAAACTACTAAACAAATTACAAATCCAGATTGATAGAAAGGATTGGAAATACGCGAAAAAAAATCAGGTTTTGTAACAGACATAAAAAATTTTATTTCTTTTTAAACAAAAATAGGTCAGTTTAGTTTTTTAGGAGATAATATTAGATAAATCATAGTTTGCAAATAAATTTTACAAGCTTAAATTTAATAAATTACTCAAAAATTCCTATAATTATTTTACCTTAGCCTAAATTAATTCACACATTCATTCTTCAGATTTTTAAAATGAAAAAACATTTACTAATACTTTCTGCTTTTGCTTTAGCATTAAGTTTACAAAGCACAGCGCAAACCAGTGTTTCTAAAACAATAGATAAAAAACTTTATTCATCGCTAAAGTGGCGTTCAATCGGACCGTATCGCGGTGGCAGAAGTATAGCAGTCGCCGGACATACCGATCAACCGCTGACTTATTATTTTGGAGCGACGGGCGGTGGCGTTTGGAAAACCATTAATGGTGGCGAAGATTGGGCATCTATTTCCGATTCAACCTTTACGTCGAGTTCGGTTGGTGCTATTTGCGTTGCGCCTTCCGATCCAAATACGATTTATGTCGGAATGGGTGAACCAGAAATTCGCGGTAATATTTCTTTTGGCGACGGTGTTTATAAATCAACGGATGCGGGCAAAACTTGGCGACACATGGGTTTAACAAAATCATTTGCGATTGGTAAAATTGTCGTCAATCCGAAAGATGCAAACATTGTGTATGTGGCAGCACTCGGAAAAGTTTTTGGTAAAAACGAAGAACGTGGTGTTTACAGAAGCAAAGATGGCGGAGAAAATTGGGAATTGGTTTTAAAAAAGGATAATCAAACAGGCGCTTGCGATATTCAGATTGATCCCACAAATTCGAATGTGCTTTACGCTTCGTTGTGGCAATGTTACAGAAATAATTTTGAGATGAGTAGCGGTGGCGAAGGTTCAGGAATGTATAAATCGGTTGACGGTGGCACCACGTGGAAAAATATTTCTAAGAATCCAGGTTTACCTGTTGGTTTGCTGGGCAAAATAGGTTTAGCGGTATCATATCAGAATGGCAATCGCGTTTGGGCAATCGTTGAAAATAAAAACGGTGGCATTTACCGATCTGAAGATGCAGGTGAAACGTGGGCGCAAGTCAACACCGATAAAAATTTGCGTCAACGCCCTTGGTATTACAGCGTTATTGCTGCCGACCCTGGCAATTACGACGGTTTATATGTGTGTAATGTTGGTTTTTGGAAAACAGCCGACGGCGGAAAAACGTCAACGCAATTTCAAGTTCCGCACGGTGATACGCATGACGTGTGGGTGGATCCCAAAAATCCTTCGCGTATGATTTTAGCAGATGATGGTAGCGCATCGGTTTCGACGGATGCCGGAAAAACTTGGACGGATATAGACGTACCGACAGCCCAAATATATCATGTAAGTGTTGATAACGATTTTCCATATCACATTTATGGGGCGCAGCAAGATAATACGGCTTTGAGAATAAAAAGTAGAAACCCAGAAGGCGGATCAATTACAAAAAAGGATTGGGATGTTGTTGCTGGTGGTGAAAGTGGATACATCGTGAGCGATCCAACCAATTCTGATATTGTTTATGGTGGAAGTTACATGGGTTATCTTGCCAAAATGAATATGAAAACGGGCGAAGACCAAAATATTTCACCGAACCCGATAACTTATTTAGGCGCAGGTTCTGAAGATATGAAGTTTCGTTTTCAATGGACGTACCCGATTGTTTTTTCGCCGCACAATCCTAAAATTATGTACATCACTTCGCAGTATGTACACAAAACGATGGATGGCGGACAAAGTTGGGAAGTAATTTCGCCGATACTAACGCGTAACGATACCAACACTTTGAAATCGAGTGGTGGACCGATCACTAAAGATAATACCGGTGCAGAAACATTCAGTGATATTTTTACTTTTGCTGAATCGCCCGTGCAAGCAGGCGTTTTTTACGCAGGTTCAGACGATGGTTGGTTACATGTGAGTAAAGACAATGGTAAAAATTGGACAAAATTAAATGTCGCAGGTCTTGGAGAGTGGGCAATGATGAGTCTCATTGAGCCTTCGCATTACGAAGCAGGTACAGCTTATTTAGCTGCAAACCGTTACAAACTCGACGATACAAAACCTTATTTATTCAAGACTTCCGATTTTGGCAAAACGTGGAAACTTATCACAGAAGGTTTACCTGCTACGGCATATTGTCGCGCGATTCGCGAAGACCCAAACAAAAAAGGTTTGCTTTATGCGGGCACTGAAATGGGGATTTTTGTTTCTTTTAACGATGGTGAGAATTGGCAGCCCTTACAACAAAATTTACCACTCACACCAGTTCACGATATCGCAATTCAAAAACGCGATCATGATTTAGTAGTAGCCACGCATGGTCGATCTTTTTGGGTGCTCGATAACTTAGATCCGTTGTATCAAATCATGGATAATAAAGATTTGGCTTCAAAAAAATCATATCTTTTTACGCCTGAACCGACATATCGCACACACTCGCGCCAAGAACGTGGTGTACCAGAAGGACAAAATGCGCCAGCAGGTGTTCTCGTCAATTATTTTTTAAAAGATAAACCCACCAGCGAAACCAATTTGGTTTTCTTGAATGAAAAACGCGACACGGTTATAAAGTATTCATCAACGAAAGATAAAAAAGGTAAATCGCTCGAAATTAATAAAAGTTTTTATCAAAAAGAAAAAATAGAACGCCCAGGTATTATTTCTGCCGAAGCAGGTTTAAATACCTTTGAGTGGGATATGCGCTACGCCGATGCTACTGATGTTGACGGTGGCGCATTAATGTGGAGTGGTTCGATTGCTGGACCTAAAGTTGCGCCTGGTAAATATATCGTGCAGCTATTACAGAAAGATTCGTTCATAATGGAGCAGCCTTTTGAGATTAAAAAAGATCCGCGTATTTCAGGAACGAATGAAGACATCGCGGAATCCGTTAAATTGCAACTCAAAGTACGAGATAAACTTTCTGAAACGCATCAAAGCATTAACGATTTGCGGTCAGTCAGAAAGCAAGTAACAGAATACGTGGCATCGGTTAAAGATTCGGTTTTCAAAAAAGAATTAGAAAAAATATCTAAACCGATGGTGGATTCGATGAAACTGGTTGAAGATAAATTGATTCAGAGCGATGCCAAAGCTTTTCAAGATTTATTAGCTTTACCTGTTCGATTGAACGATCAACTCGCAGGTATTGCTTCAGTTGCGGCTTCGGCAGATACAAAACCGACTTCGCAAACATATCAGGTGTATGACGAAATCGCGCCGCAAATTGATGCCAACATAAAAAAATTGGATAAAATTATTGCTTCGCAAGTGTATGAATTTAATAAATTGGTGGATAGCAAACGAACTCCCGCTATTAAATTGGAAACAAAACCGTTGAAACCATAATTAGGGGACAGGGAACAAGTAATAGGGAACAGGGAATAAGTAGAAAGGAACAGCAAAAAATAATCAGTTCCCTATTCCCTATTACTTATTCCCTATTCCTTATTCTCTAATTTATGAAACTTCACATCGTCTCTTTCGCTATTCCCTACCCTGCCGATTACGGCGGAGTAATAGACGTGTTTTATAAAATTAAAGCATTGAGCGAATTTGGTATTGAAATTACGTTGCACTGTTTTGAATACGGCGAAAGAAAACCACAACCCGAACTCGAAACATATTGTCGCACCGTTTATTATTACAAACGCCGTCGTGATCTATTTCAGCAATTTAGTTTTACGCCTTTCATTGTTTCCACGCGAAAAAATAAATCGCTGCTCCAAAATATATTGATGGATGATGCGCCAATTCTTTTTGAAGGATTGCACAGTTGCGCGTTCATCAATTCGGTTGTGCTAAAATCGCGAAAAAAGTTTGTGCGTATGCACAATGTCGAATGGCAATATTATTTTAATTTAGCGATGAGCGAGAATAATATTTTTAAAAAAATATTTTTTAAAATTGAAAGTGTGCGTTTAAAATTTTTTGAAAAAAAAATAATCCCTGCAACAGAAAAAATATTTTTTATTTCGCCTGAAGACGAAAAATATTTTTTGGAAAAATTTATTTACCCAAAAATAAAATCCGAAATCATTTTTCCATTTCATCCATACGTTTTAAATTTCACAGAGAATATGGAAAATGAAAAAAAATATTTTTTCTTTCACGGTAATTTAAGCGTTCCCGAAAATGAAAACTCGGTGCGCGAAATTATTTTAAATATTTTTTCAGATACTCTTACCACTAACATTCCGTTTTTAGTTGCTGGTAAATCGCCGAGTGCCTCTTTTAAAAATTTTTTAAGTAAATTTTTAAACGTTGAACTCATTGAAAATCCAAGCGATGATGCACTTCAAAAACTTTCTCAACATGCAATGGCGCATATTTTACACGTCGAAAATTCGGCGGGTATAAAACTAAAACTTATTCGTTCGTTAGCTGAAAACCAAAATGTTTTTGCACACCGCAATTTATTACCGAGTGAATCTTGGACGCAATACTTTATTGTTTTTAATTCTTGGCGAGAACTTAAAACTGAAATCACTCATTTTAATTTTGATGTAATAAATCCTGAAATTTTTGCGTTGCGCAAAAAACTTTTTGAAGGTATCTTGGATAATGAAATGAACGCAAAAAAAATTATGGAATCTATTTTTTTTGAGAGTTACGAGAATTCGCAATAAAAAAAGACTACAACCCCAGCATTCATGTTGGGATACATACGAATGCGTTTTAGCCTTTAGCCATGATGCTTATGATAGAGAGACAACTTTTATTCATGGCTAAAGCCAATTGTTTATTGGTTTCTGCCCCAGCATAAATGCTGGGGTTATAGTTTCTATCGAAAAAACTTAAAAAATTTCTAAAACCCGCTGATTATTAAAACTAAAAGTCGGAGTTAAAGCTAGAATGAATGAGTAAATTAATTCAAAATTTAGTTACCCGTTCAAGCGGTAATAAATTCATCGGATTGCGGCTCAAACCTTTTATGTTGGTGGTTGCAAATCGCGCGCTCTCGTCGTAAAATAAAAAAATGACGGGTGCTTCGTCAATAATAATCTTTTCGATGGTGTCATAAATGCGATAACGCAGCGAATCATTATTTTCCTTCAGTGCTGCTTCGTATAAATTATCGAACTGAGCGTTACTAAAACGCGTATAATTGGGCGGCGCAGGATTTTTAGAATAAAAAACGGTGTAATAACTTTCTGCGTCGGGATAATCGGCAATCCATGAACCGCGAAAAAAAGGCACCGTACCACTCGTCATTTTTTCTGCCAACGTTGCTGATTCAATAACTTCTACATTTGTTTTCACGCCTAAACTTTCCCACTGCTTCGCTATAAATGTGCAGATGTCGAGATAATCTTTAATCACAAAAATTTTAATCGGAGGCATATTTTTTCCATCCGGAAATCCCGCTTCTCTTAAAAGTGCGCGCGCTTTTTCTATATTATAGTTATAACCAATAATTTTTTCGTTAAAAGATGGTAATCCACGTGGTGCAAAACCTGACGTTGCAGGTTTACCCATAGAATTACGCAGAGAGCGCAACATTAAATCGCGATCAAAACCATAATTGAGTGCTTGTCGCACTTTTTTTATCAGTAAGGGATTATCTTTTTCTGTACCAAATCTTAAATTAATGCCTAAATATTCGGTGTTTAAATACGGCGTTTTTATAAGTTGCAATTGCCCCTTTTGTTTAGGTTGCAAATCGCCATCAGCTGTGAGTAATTCATTAATAATCGAACTTTCTACACCGACGGTATAATCAACGCGGTGTTTCATCATTTCTAAATACGCCATTTTTCTATCAGGCATAAAGTAAACGCGCACACCATCCAAATATGGCAAAGTGTTTCCTAAGCTATCGCGCTTCCAATAATGCATATTTTTTTTCAGAAATAATCCTTGATTTTCAACCCAACGCTTAATCGCAAATGCACCCGTACCAACTGGATGCGCGCGAAAATCTTTTTTGTACATTTCAATCGCTTCATGCGGAACGATGCTACAATATTGCATGGTTAGAATGCCGAGCAATGGACGAAATGGCGCAACTAAATTAATTCTTACCGTCGAATCGTTGAGCGCAACAAATGGATTTTGTGGCGCGACGTGTCCTTTAAAAATCCAAGAACCAGGCGAATTTGTAATAGAATCAGTGAAACGATTAAAACTATAGACAACATCTTGGGCGATAAATTTTCTGCCTTTTGAATTCGTAAAACACGCATCATTTTGAAAAAACACATCAGTGCGCAGCGAAAAATCGTAAGATAAACCGTCAGGAGCAACGCGCCACGATTTTGCCAATTGCGGAATAATATGCAACGAATCGTCGAGACCAACTAAATTATCGAAAATAGATTGTACTGCCCACATATTCGATTGCGCACGCGCATACGCTGGATCAAGCGAGGTTATTGCTTTAATTTGATTGTATCGGAAAACTTTTTTTGCATCGTCGCCATCTTTTTTTTGTGAGCAACAAAAAAACACCGTACTTAAAGTTATAAGTATTAAAAATATGGAGACATTATTTCCATAAAATTTTCGCGCAATATTTTTCCAATTTTTTGTTTTCGTCATTCAACTAAATAATTTTTATGTTTAGGTACTCTGTACCTAAGTTTTGTATTCAATTTATATCCTACAAAGGTTTAGGCGC
>JAYVVO010000460.1:0-3321 GCA_043786955.1 Saprospiraceae bacterium | reverse complement strand
CTACAATATTTTTAAAATTATCGCGATGAAAAACATCAAACCACAAAAGTGCTGCAAAAAGCAACCCTAATGTACATTTAATTATCCATTCCTGTGTTGGAGTTTTCAAATTGAGGCGATGATTTAATTTTTAAAGGACGTTAAAATTATTGTTTCTAAAATCGAATTCGTTTAGTTTCGTGCAAAAGTAATACTTTGTTTTGAGAACATATTAATATTTTACGCGTCTACGTTGCTAAAAAAAAAAAATTGTGATTTCATTAAGGTTGCTTTAAAATGAGTGTAACAATTTTATTCTTAACTTTACATTTTAGTGTCAGAAACGTATTGAATTATGAATTTAAAATTTTTTGGGCTTATCATAACTGTGATGTTTATTGCACTACTCGGTATAATTTATATACAGTGGCATTTTATTTCTAACACGATAAAATTAAATGAAGAGCAATTCGAACGTCATGTTATCAGCGCGCTCAAACAAGTTGCCAATAAAATTGAAAAAGAGGAGGAGTATCAGACATCGCAGTTTGATAATGGTTTTTCGGTGCAAAAATTAGAAAGCGATACGCAAGGTAATTATACGCACCTCTGGATTGCACAGCAAATTGTACTTCAAACAAGTACACTCAATCCAAAAATGACAGCAGCAGAACTGAAAATATCTCTTTATGATCAACCCCTTGAAGAACGTTTGGATTTACCGCTTTTGGATAAATTACTCAAACACGAACTATTAGAATATAAAGTGCGACTGCCATTCAGTTATGGCGTCTATTCTAATCACGCCAAAAAACTTATTGCGGTTAACAACCGACTTTTAAAATCCGAGGATAATCCCAACGATTATTCTTCTATCTCAAAATCGCCTTATCATGTTGCTCTTCTCAGTGCCGATCCAACTTTGCCTTATTCTCCAGGCGATTTATACTTATACTTTCCGAATAAAAATACTTATGTTTGGGGGAATGCAGGCATTTCGGTTTTTCTTTCAGCCATCTTTGTACTCTTAATTTTGCTTTGTTTTGGATATACGGTAGGCGTTATTTTGAAACAAAAAAAACTTTCTGAGATGAAAACTGATTTTGTAAATAACATGACGCACGAATTTAAAACGCCTATAGCAACCATATCTTTAGCCACCGATTCTATCACCAGTCCATCCATAATAAATAATCCAGATAAAATTAGGCGTTTCGCTGGCATCATCACTGCCGAAAATAAACGTATGAATGGGCAAGTCGAGAAAGTTTTACAAATGGCGCAATTAGATCGCGATGCGATTCATTTAAATGTAACGCAAGTTGATTTGCACGAAATTATTGAACACGCCATAGATAATATTTCGCTGCAAGTCAGTAAACGCGATGGTACCGTTACGTCCGATTTAAAAGCGCAAGACCCAATGATTGAAGGCGATCAAAACCATATCGCTAATATTTTGAATAATTTACTCGACAATGCGAATAAATATTCGACTGACAGACCGATTATTTCTGTAACAACGGCATCGAAACCCAAAGGTGTTGAAGTAACTGTTACTGACAACGGCATGGGAATAAATAAAGAATCGCAAAAACAAATTTTCGATAAATTTTATCGAGTCCATACGGGGAACGTTCACGACATTAAAGGTTTTGGTCTCGGCTTAGCGTATGTTAAAGCCTTGGTTACAGCGCACAATGGTACAATTAATTTAAAAAGTGATATAGGCAAAGGCAGCAGTTTTACGCTTTTCTTTCCGTATAAACTGCCTTAAAACAAAATAGTTAGAGAATTTTAAGTTTATTTTTTATGAAAGATAATTTTTCAACGCAAGCCGCCACGTATGCACAGTTCAGACCGCGCTATACTGAAAATATTTTTAAGCCCATCATTGACGAGTGTGTAGAAAAAAATACTGTGTGGGATTGTGCAACAGGCAACGGGCAAGCAGCAGTTATTTTAGCGCAACATTTTAAAAAAGTTTTTGCGACAGACATCAGTCAGAAACAAATTGACAATGCGATGCCAGCCGATAATATTTCCTACAGTGTTGCAAGTGCAGAAAATGCAAACTTTGATAAAAATTCACTCGATTTAATTGTTGTAGCTCAAGCTGTGCATTGGTTTAATTTTGAAAAATTTTACGATAATGCGAATCAATTTTTAAAAAAAGATAGCATCATTGCTTTGATGGGTTACGGCGTTCATTCTGTCAACGCAGAAATTGATTTCATCGTGAATAATTTTTATGAAGAAACGATTGGTCCCTATTGGGATACAGAACGCAGACACATTGAGCGCCACTATACGACGATTCCTTTTCCATTCGATGAAATTAAAATTCCAGAAACGCAAATGCCTTTCGATATAAGTTTTGAAGCTTTTATCGGTTATCTAAATTCGTGGTCGGCTGTGCAGCATTTCAAAAATAAAAATAATTATAATCCCGTTGAACTCATTGAAAAGCCACTTAAAAATATTTGGGGTGATGGTTTGCGCCAAATAAATTTTCCAGTATTTTACCGCGTCGGAAAAAAGTTGTAAATTTGTGTACAGAATAGTTTCCCTCAGACTTCGCAGACTTTCGCAGAATAAACGCCTGCGAAAATCTGCGAAGTCTGAAGGAAATTTTATCACCTTGATATCTTAAACTAATTAAGTCAAAAAGTTTTCATGAAAAAGTTTATTGCCGAAATTGACGTGATGCCGCGCCGCGAATTATTAGACCCACAAGGTAAAGCGGTTACGCTGAATATAAAAAATTTAGACCTCCATGGAGTGGATGATGTCCGCATCGGCAAACACATCAGCGTCGAAATTTCTGCTGTTGATGCTGCACAAGCGAACACGCTCATTCAATCCGCCTGCGAAAAATTGCTCGCCAATCCGATTATGGAAACTTTTATGTTTCGATTAAACGAAGCCTAATTTGAACGCAAACGAAACCATAGTTGCCCTTTCTACGGCGCCAGGCGTTGGTGCAATTGCTGTTGTTCGATTGAGTGGCGACGCGGCACTCGCAATTGCCGATAAATTTTTTGTGGGGAAAAAACCACTGGCTGCGCAGAAATCGCACACGGCGCATTTTGGAATTATAAAATCGCCAGAAGGAAGTGTAATTGATGAAGTTGTGGCGACGGTTTTTATTGCGCCTAACTCTTATACTTCAGAAAACATTGTAGAAATTAGTTGCCATGGTGCGCCGTATATCGCGCAGCGTATTATCGAATTGGCTTTTCTATTTGGTGCACGATTGGCAAAACCAGGTGAATTTACTTTGCGTGCGTTCCTAAACGGCAAAATGGATTTATCGCAAGCGGAAGCTGTGGCGGATTTAAT
>JAYVVO010000459.1:0-3324 GCA_043786955.1 Saprospiraceae bacterium | reverse complement strand
ATCACAGTTACGGACAACTTTGGCATTTTTTTGAGCAAGATTTGAATATGAACGTCATGCAAATTAAACTCAGCGATTTTAATCGTTTTAAATGGTCGCGCTTTAATGTTTTGTGTTTAACCGACGGCAACTATTCAAATTTAGACGCCACTAAAATTGAACGCATCAAACAATGGGTGAATGAAGGTGGCAGATTAATTTTAATTGGTGATGCGTTGCATCCGTTTGAAGATAAGAAAGGTTTTGAACTCACGAAGTTTGCTTCCAAAAAAGATAAAGACGCGGCGGAAGAATCGGAAAACCAAAACAATTTGAAAAAGCGATTTATGCACTACGATGAATTTGAACGCGACGGTTTGAGCGATAATAATCCTGGGAGTATTGTCAGCGTGAAACTCGATAATTCTAATCCGTTAGCGTATGGCATGGGTGAAAATTATTTTAGTTTAAAAACCAGTTCCGATGTCTATCAACCTTTAAAAAATTGCTACAATGTCGGAATTTTGAACGCGAACGGACCAACTGCAGGTTTTGTTGGTGCGCGCGCTAAATCGGCACTCGCAGGTTCGATGGTGTTCGCGGTGCAAAATGTGCGCGCAGGTAGCATTATTTATATGGTTGATAATCCTGTGTATCGCGCGTTTTGGTATAATGGTAAATTTTTAATGTGCAACGCGTTGTTTATGCCGATGAAATAATTTCCAACCTCGCAAGTTTACCAACCTCGCAGGTTTTCCAAACCTACGAGGTTTTTGAGAAGTTAAATTTGAATAGCAATTTAAAACCCTGCACATTTGTACAAAAAACAAACTTGTATGCCACGATTTTTTGTTCTTATAATCCTATCTATTTTTTATTCTTGCAAACCTCATCAACAACCTGCCGAAACAAAAGAAGCTGTCATCTTTCATCCTTTTGGTTTGGATTCTTTAAATAAAAAAGAAGAAGTTTTTGATGAAAAAAAGATTCTCGATTCAATCTCAAGTGTAAAATTATCTGTCAATGGCTATGAATTAGGAGATATTTTAAGTGAAAATCAACTTATTTTAAAATTTGGAGAACCTGATTCAGTTAAGGCCTTTAAAAATGAGATGAATAAAAATGAAAGTGTGTTTGTTTTTCACTACAAAAAATCTCAAATAACTATTGAAGATCTGAAATTTGAAGATTTTGAAATTTCAGATAAAATATTTTATCTCGATAAATTAGATATTCACATTGGCGATAGCAGAGAAAAAATTGGAAGAATGTTTCCAAAATCTTTTGATGCTTTAAAACCAGAATCAATTTCAGTTGGTATTTATGAAAATAGTCAAGAAATAATTTTCACGTTCGAAGATGGATTACTTTCAAACATTGTTATAACACGCCCAGATGATTGTTAAATTTGAAAACTATATCATTCTCGCGAGCTTAACAAAATTTTAATAACCGAATGTGCAAAAAAAAATGTGCTGTAAGCTGTAAAAACTTTAATTTTGCAGCACACTTAATTTTAAGTCAACACAACTGAACTTTATGGGCGTTTTTCAATTTTTGTATCATTATTTTCACAACAATCGCACCATCTTCCAAAAACACAGCCGCTTGCGAAAGTCTCTGACTTGAGCCATGTATCTTTTCGTCTTCAGACGAATTTTAAGCTAAAGCATTTAACACCTATAAAGTAAACCCACAAAACAATGCCAAGTGTCAAAAATTTATAAAAAAACACCGCGCATTTTTTAGGATGCGCGGTGCGTTGTGTTTCAATAAATCTTTTCAACTCAATCTATTTATACGCCTCGTAGCAATACGCATTTAACCCAGTAGTAACAACAATTTTGCCTTTTTGTCCATTTTGCGGTGGCACTAAACCTACATACCTATCAAAACTGGCTTGAGAGCTAATTTTTAAATCGGGTGAAGGTATTGCCCATAATTTATTACCGTTAGTTGCATCGATAGCGTATAATTTTCCGTCGCCACCGCATACGAAATACACAACACCGTTTAGATAAGCCATGTGTGAGCAAGTGCCAAAAATACCTTGCCGCCAAAGTGTAATGCCTGAACTTGGGCTAAGACAATACAAGTATGTATTTTCATTTTGGATAAAAAGTTTATCCTCAGCTAACAATGGCGTCGAAGTCAAGAAACTGCTAGGTACTCCACCATCTGGAAAACTAGTATACCATTTAATATTACCAGTGAGCAGATCGAAACCAGCAAACCCAGCACCCGAACATACATACATGTAGTTGCCCAAAATAACAGGTTTACCGTCAACACCTCCTATACTTCCATCAAATAAAGGCATACGTTCATAAACCCAAGTTTTTTTCGATAGATTATAAAGACTTGTCCTCAAGTTGAATTTATAGCCTGTACCAGGAGGGTCAATTACTATCAAAGATAACATTGTGTCTTGATTACTTAAAAACGGATAAGCAAACGGTACACCTCCTGAATAACTTGTGCCAGATAGTTTTCCAGTTGTGTCAACTTTAACAGGAATTAAGAACTCAGGTTTGCCAGTATTATAACTAATTTTATAAACACCAATAGCTTGTCCATTTTCGTTTCCAAACGAAGCGTTACCCGTGTAAATTTCATTATTGAAAAAGTTATTGTAATTATAATATCCACTTGTAAATGTATTAGCCCATTTATCAACACCGTCACTTAAGCTTATTTTAAAATTATAAAGGCTCGTGCTGTAAATGAGGTCAGAGTTTATTTGTAATGGAAAATATATGTCTCTATTCCCAGTTTTTGTTGGGTAATTTTGCCATCTCCAAACTACCTTTCCATCATTTGTGTTTAATATCATTAGAGACCTATCATTCTTAAAACGACCTCCTATAACTATGGAACCATTATAATAAACCCCATTTCTAATTATCCCACTTTCAGCAATTTTACCATCATCGGTTACTGAATTACTCCAAATTGGATTTAATCCAATAATAGTACCACTTGAGTCTGTTGTTGAATCTTTTTTGCAAGAAGCAAACAAGTTAAAAATAAAAAAAATAATAGCTAAATATTTCATACTAATTAATGATTTTAAAATACCCATTGGCAGTAAATAAATCGCGATAAACTGAAAGCATTTTTACATTGTTAGTTTCTTCATTATGGTTTACATCTGAAGCTCTATAAAGTCTTTCGTAATTCCAATTAGAAACGCCAAAGCCAATGGCAGAATTACCCTTAATAAAACCATCACTGACAGAGTTTGCAGGAGATGCTATACAGTATTGTTGTGTTTTCCAACAATCACTTTGGCACATATACTGAAACTGGATTCCTTTTTGTTGACCTAAAGCATAACAATCGCCG
>JAYVVO010000458.1:0-9309 GCA_043786955.1 Saprospiraceae bacterium | reverse complement strand
CAGAGTGCTGAAACCATCATTGCATTCCAAGAAAGAATCATTTTAGTATCAGTAATCGGTCGCTCACGTTTTGAGCGGTGCGCAAAAAGTTTTTTAATTCCAGCAAAAACTAAATCATTATATTGTCGATACGTTAGTTTTTTTTCTTTCAAAAATTTTTCATCTGGATTAAAAGCTGTTAAAACATTTTTTCCATCTAAATTTCCAGATTGTGTTACACCAAAAGCGTATGTAAGAATATCTGATTTTTTTCCTAACACTTTACAGAATTCATCGTAACTCCAAGTATAAAATGTTCCCTCCTCTCCTTCCGAATCGGCATCAATGGCAGAATAAAATCCGAACGGTTCAAAAGTATTAAAATCTAAATTAGAAAGTTCTTTTGTTATACACTGAATTGTTTCAATTAAACCCGCTTGAAAATGATAATCTTTCGATTCCATACTTCGCGCAATGACGGTGATGAGGAGCGCATTATCGTACAACATTTTTTCAAAATGTGGCACAGTCCAAGCAGCATCTACACTATATCGCGCAAACCCACCACCGAGTTGATCGTAAATGCCACCATCAAGCATTCGAGAAATTGTTTTTTTGACGTGCGCCGCAGCTTCTATTCCGAGTTTGGTTTTGTTGTAATAAGAAAACTGATTTAAAAAATTGAGCAGCATAGCGTGCGGAAATTTCGGTGCGCCACCAAATCCGCCGAATTGCGTATCGAAAGTTTGTTTTATGGTTTTTACAATCGTTTCTAATTTATTCGTATCGTTTTTTTCTAAATTCAGAAAAGATTTTACGCTCTTACTTTCTAATTTATTGCCACCAAAAGTATTATTGCGCTCGGCAATGAGTTCTGTAATTTTTTCAGCTTGCTCATACACTTGTTCTTTTTTATTTTTAAACGCATCCGCCATCGTTATTAATACCTCGCGCCAACTCGGTCTCTGATACTTTGTAGAGACGTAAGATTTTACGTCTGTACCAGGCGGAAAATATGTACCTGCAAAATAGGGTTTTGCTTCGGGTGTTAAAAAAACATTGAGAGGCCAACCACCACCGCCCGTAAAAATTTGACACGCCGTCATGTAAATCATGTCTAAATCGGGTCGCTCTTCTCTATCAATTTTTATGTTTATAAAATTTTCATTCATAAATTTTGCCGTTGCAACATCCTCAAAACTTTCGTGCGCCATCACATGACACCAATGACATGTTGCGTAACCAATACTTACTAAAATCGGTTTATTTTCTTTTTTTGCGCGCGCCAAAGTTTCAACACTCCAACCAAACCAGTTAACGGGATTGTTTGCGTGTTGTAATAAATAAGGAGAGGTTTCGTGTTGCAGTGCGTTCATGAAAATAAAAATGAAAATGAAAAACCTAAAACAATTTTATAGGGCAACAAACAATAGAGTTTGATTTGACCAATTAACTATTCATACCTCAACGACTCAATCGGATCTAAACTGGCGGCTTTTTTTGCTGGATAATAACCAGCCGATAGCCCTACGAGTAAACATAAAAAAACACCGAGCGAAATCCATAACCAAGGCATAACGAAACTACCGCCCGCAGCAGCAGAAACACCGACACCCGCCATAACGCCAAAAAATATACCCACAAAACCACCCATTTGGCAAATAATAATGGCTTCTAACAAAAACTGTAACATAATTGCGCGTGGCGTTGCACCGAGCGATTTACGTATTCCGATCTCTCGCGTTCGTTCCGTTACGCTTACCAACATAATATTCATCAATCCGATAGAGGCACCGAGAAGAGTGATTAATCCAATGGCAATTGTCGCTGTACGGATATAAACGGTATTGGTTGTTAAAATTTCCAGAATACTATTCGATTTAAAGATTTCAAAATCATCTTCTTTACCGATGGGCAGTTTGCGCACTTGACGGAATAAACCCAATGCGACATCACCCGCATAATCCATTTCTAAAGCATTTTGTAAGCCTACAATAACTGAATAATCGCTGCCTTTTGTATCGTAAACACGTTTAGAATTTAGTAATGGTATCAATACGCTTTTATCGCCACCTTGCGATCCACCTCCAGATCCTTTTTTTTGTAATATCCCGATGACAGAATAACGTTGATTTCCGACTAAAATATCTGCATTAAGTGCTTTAGAAACATCGTCGTCGAACAACGATTTGATTAAATCGCTTCCAATAATGGCTTTTGGTGCGCCAGAACTAATTTCCCCCTCAGAAAAATTTCTACCAATAGCTAAATCTTTGCCTTTAACACTCAAATAATTTTCATCAATACCAGTAACAGGTATATTCGGATTAGTTTTCTTTTCGCCAAAAGCCACCACAGCACCAGATGTTGCTTCAATGCTTACAGATACTTTAGAAGGATAGGAAAATCGCTCTTTAAATTCAGCAGCTTGATCGTAATCTATTGCAATGCCTTGCTTTCTGCGTCTACCTGGTCCGCCGCCACCGAGATTAACATTTTTGCGCTGTATCGTGAATGAGTTGCTACCTAAATCTGAAAAACTATCGTTGAGCGAATATAATAAACTATCTAAAGCTGTGAGAATACCAACGAGTGCCATTAATCCAAAAGCAATAATAAGAAGCGTGAGCACAGAGCGCAATTTGTTAGCACTAATACTCTCTAACGCCATCTTTAATATTTCTGTAACCTTCATGTTTTGTCGTTTGAGTTTCTAACCGAGTAAAAATACAAAAGGAGAGTGGAATTATTTATTTTTTTTAGACGAATGTATCAAATTTTAGGATCAGCGAAAGAATTTACACTAAGAACTTGTTTTAAATTAAACTATTCAGATTCAATCATGAGAAAAAATCTTGAGAACAAATAATTTATAAATCTTTGCTAAGCTGAACCTATCATGGAATTCGATGAACTAAAAATAGACATTAGTTTGTTGTGCATGACAGCCATAAATAATTTATTAACTGATGTTACGCAAGGTGCAACGCACGTTAACCTTTGTAGAATACTGCAAAATAAAGTTTTGTAAGGTGCAGCGCACCTTAATATAAATCAAATTATGTTGAGGTGCGGCACCTTCGGAGATTTGAACTATGATTTTCTACAAATGTTAAGGTGCTCTGCACCTCCCTGCGTATTATCAGTTAGTAATCAATAAAAGCTTAAATAGTATGACATTGCAGTTTCAATTATTATTTTAATGAAAGCGCTTCTTCTGAAAAAAATAAAAACCCAGAATAAATTTTAATTGATTTAGAAGTAAAAAATTTAGAAAATTGTTCAAAAAAAGTTTGCGCCTGAAAAAATCCGCGCCATTGCCAACTTTTTAAAAATTTGTGTTCGTTTAAATGATGAAATTAGCCGTATATTTGAACGAGAAAAAGAATCAATACTTAGCAATTTAGCACATGGTCAATTTCGTAAACACCGATCTTAAAGACATTATAAATCTGCAAAACATCAGTCAGAGTTATGATGACGGAAGAACTTGGATTATAAAAGATTTAAACTTGTTAGTCGAAGATAAACCCAATCAAGGTCAATTTGTAATCATACTCGGAATGTCAGGCTGTGGCAAATCAACGCTACTACGTTACATTTCAAACATAACCAAACCCACTAAAGGCGAGGTATATATTGATGAAAAATTATTGAACGAGAGTAATCGCGTGTCAATGGTTTTTCAACAATATTCTTCGCTACCGTGGCTGACGGTGCTTGAAAATGTTGCATTGGGTTTAAAATTTAAAAATATAGAAGCAAAAGAAGCCAACAAAAGCGCGTTAGAAATGATTGAATTGGTGGGTTTGAAAGGTCAAGAGAATAAATATGCGCAATACCCAACGTTATCAGGTGGACAATTACAACGCGTTGCCATTGCGCGCAGTCTGCTTTCCAACCCCGATATTTTATTGATGGATGAACCTTTCGGTGCGCTCGACATCCAAACACGACTGCAAATGCAAGATTTACTGCTCGAAATTTGGCGTAAATTTAAGACAACAGTGGTTTTTGTGACGCACGATATTTCGGAAGCGGTTTATTTGGGTGACGATATTTACATCATGCGCGCACCACCATCCCAAATAGTTGAACACATTCACGTTGATTTACCACTCAACAGAACGCACGAAGTTAAACGTTCACCGCGTTTTAATGAATTGGTGCAAGAGGTGGAAGATAAAATGATTCAAGTGTCGAAATTAAAATAGCTTACACGACTACTAAATTAATCAAAGCCTCTCGGAGTTGTTTTTTTGATTCCGTGTTAGAAGTTCTAATACGTTCCAAGTTATCGCAAAAAACAACTTTATAATCTGCAAAGGCGATGCAACGGTTCAAATAATTCTGAAAATTACAAGCAAATCTTTCTGCATCGAAACCAAAAATAATTATTTTACTGCATTTTATTTTTTCAAACCATAACGCAAGGGGCGGTAAAATTACGGCATCAGGTTTGCAAATTGTGTACAAACAATCTGTCTTTAAATTAATTTTGGCAACTGAAAGTATTTTATCAATGTATTCAATATCATCAATTAAATTTTTTTCTTCAAAAATTACGAGTATCTTTTTTTTGTTTTCTCCAGAAAAAGAAAAATTAAAGTCTGTTTGCTCAAAAACTTGAAAAAAAGAAAAATTCGAGAAAGACATCACAATTAAATAATTTTGCCAAAAATAATGAATAATTTTTTGTTATTTAGTTTTAAATTTGTTTATATTTGATTTTCAATGAAAAGTGCTAAGTATCAAAGGCACACAAAAGTTTCTATCACCCGTCCTAAATGTATTTTATGAAACCGCGTATCAAAATCACTCCAACAAAAAAATCGCGTTTAGATAAACTCGATTTCAATCATATTCCGTTCGGACACGTATTCAGCGATCATATGTTCGTGTGCGATTATAAAAACGGCAAATGGCGCAATCCACGTGTCGTGCCTTATTCTAAAATATCTTTTGCTCCTTCGTTAGCCGCTTTGCATTACGGTCAATCTTTTTTTGAAGGCATGAAAGCGACTAAATTGCAAGACGGAACGCCCGTTTTGTTGCGTACAGAAATGCACTCTAAACGTATTAATGCATCGGCGCACAGAATGAGTATGCCCGAATTTCCGAAAGATTTATTTCAGGAAGCATTGCATACTTTAGTGGGTTTAGATGCCGATTGGATTCCAACAAAACCTGGTGACGCGTTGTATATCCGTCCGTTTATGTTTGCCACAGATGAGTATGTTGGTGTTCGCCCATCGAATACCTATAAATTTATTATTTTTACAAATCCTGTGAGTTTATACTATAACAAACCTATTAGACTTTGGGCAGAAGAAAAATATTCTCGCGCAGCAAATGGTGGAACAGGCGAAGCTAAATGCGCGGGCAATTATGGCGGTGCGTATTACCCAACGGCATTAGCACAAAAAAACGGTTACGACCAAGTGATGTGGCTCGATCCGAATGAACATAAGTACGTTCAAGAAGTGGGTACAATGAATTTAATGTTCGTGATTGATGGAAAGATTGTTACGCCAAATCTGGATGGCTCAATTTTGCACGGCATTACACGCGATTCACTCATTCAAGTTTTTAAAAAACAAGGTTACACCGTTGAAGAACGTCCGATTAGCGTAGATGAAATTTTTGAAGCGCACAAAAAAGGTACATTGCAAGAAGCATTTGGCTGTGGAACGGCGGCTGTTATTACGCCCGTTCAAAGCATTACTTACAGAAATTCTGAAATTACGATTCCTATCGTGAAAAATGGAATCAGCGAAAGTGCAAAAAAATTCATTAATGATTTACGCAACGGAAACGTTGAAGATACGTTTGGTTGGTTAGAGCCAGTGAAAGTGATGGAACTCGTTTAATTTTTTTTTTAACTAAACCTCGTAAGTTTTTAAAAACTTACGAGGTTTAACTAAGAACTTGTTCTAATTGTCAATCATTCATATTTCGGATTTATTTTCCAAAAAAAAAACTCAGCACAAGTGGCAATCCAAACGCCAACAAAACTTCCTGCAATCACATCTTGAGGAAAATGTGCGCACAAATACATTCTCGACACACCCACGCTACAAGCGATAAAAAGACAGCACATTCCGAATAAAATATTTCGCGGTTGCGTAAATGCGAGCGAACTCCATATAGCAAAGGCACTCGTCGCATGCCCCGACGGAAAACTATTCGCGCCTTTAAGTATCGGATAATTTTTTACCCAATGAAACGCCGTCATCAGATGCGATTGATCGAGAATGGTTCCTGGTCGGATATGATGAAATACATTTTTTAGAATAAGCGAGACCAAAAGCGTAATACAGCCTACAACAGCAATTTTAAGCGTTTCAATTTTTTTTTTCTGAATAAAAAACAGCGCGCCAAAAAATAAGTACGGATAAATATCGCCTAACTCAGTTATCCATCGGAAATAAAAATTTAAAATATCGTCGCGATGCGCGTCAAAATAAAATAATGGTTCAAACTGATTGAGATTGATAGTGAAAGCGGTTGCCCAAACTAAAGTAACGCCATAAACTAAATAATAAAATTGTTGCGCTCTAAAAAATGAAAGCATTGAAAGAGTTGAGAGTTGAGAGTTTAAAGTTAAGAATAAAAAATTTATCCATTCTGAACTTGTGCTATTTTTTTAGAACGGAAACTTTTTAAAAATTCGCCTAACTTTTTAAACGTTGCGATTGATACAGACATTTTGTAATCATTCAAGGCGCGCCAAGTTAAAACCACCGCAAAAGGCAGCATAATAAAAACAGGAATGAATGCCGCTTGAAAGGCGCTGAGCGTATCGTTTTCTTTTAAATTCTTACAATATATGAGGGATACCATGAAAATCATAAAAAAAACTATGGAAATCAGAAACGGATAACCGAAGCCACCTTTCTGAATAATTGCACCCATCGGTGCGCCGATAAATAAAAAAACCATACAGATGACGGCTAAACTGTATTTCAAATACAACTCGTACAAAAATTTATTTCTTGCCGATTCAATAATATTTGTACTACTAAGTGTTGATTCCGAAAGTGATTGTATAGAATGCGCCTTCGCACCTGCATTACTGAAAAGCCGCGTCTTATCAGCAAGGGGTAAACTGTCTAAATAAGTGTAAAAATTATTTTTGAGTTGCTTATTTACGAATATACTTGAGTCAACAACTTTGGCTGGAAGAGGAATTTTATTATTTTTAACTTGTGCTATCTTGTCATTCAATTTATTACTGAAGGGCGTTTCTATCAAATTATTTGCACTGCGCAAGCGAATAGAATCGAATTTATGAGCATCAATATTATTTACTTTGCCATCGTTTATCGGGATTGGTTTTTGTATGAATCTTGTAGGCACGGTTGCATCAACTTTATCTTTTGAAATTCCCTTCCCAGAATAGGAATTACCTAAATCAGTTTGCGGCATTGTTTTTTTAATTATAGCAATCGCGTTACCAACATCTTTTGCAAAATCGGCGACATAAGATTTTTTTTTCCGCTTCAAAGAATCGTTATATTCCAAAATTTGGTGCACGGTCTGGGTTTTTTGGTTTCGTTTGAATAAATCCTCGTCCGTTTTTTGGCGTTCAAATTGCGTGAGATCAAAAAGTTTTTGCCACGTTTTAAATTTTATGCGTGTGAACGGATAATGATCGCCACTCGAAGGCGTATTTTGTGATTCTTGGAATTGCGTACCGTCGTTCAAATTCATCACAATAAATTGTTTATCGTCTGTCGTAAACATTTCGCCTTGTTTCGCATACGTTTGATTAAACAACGCGGTGTTCTTATCCTTGTTTCCATAAATAAAAATATCTCGCAAGTGCCGACTTTCGCTGTCTTTATGTTTAATGAGCAATGTATATTCCGCAAATTCGTCGTTAAAAACATTTTCTTGCACTGTCAGCGCGGGTTTACTGCGTCGAATATCGTAAAAGCGGGAGTAAAATTTTAAATTCGCCCAAGGAATAACTTTATCGGAAGTAAAAGCTGAAAGGATTGAAATGCCAGCGATGATAATAAACAATGGTACACAAACGCGCAACAGGCCTACGCCCGACGATTTAAAACTCGATAGCTCAAACCTTTCGGCTAAATTACCGAGCACCATAACGGAGGAAATTAAAACACCAATCGGCAAAGCGAGTGGCACCATCGTCATTGAAAGATAAAAAATGAGTTCAATCAATTCAAAAATAGAAAGCCCTTTACCCATTATTTCATCTATCCAGAGCCACATAAATTGCAAAACTAAAACAAACAAGCCCACGCCAAAAGCCACCAAAAAAGGCGGTATAAAAGAGCGAATCAAAAATTTGTCTAAAATTTTCATATTTTGTAGTGCACAAAAGTAAATTAGAATTTACACAATTAAAGCTTTTTTTGAATCGTGATTATGAAAATTCTTTAATTCTATAAATTTTACGGAACTTTGCGCGTATTATTAAATTTTAATTACGAACAATTGGCTCTTAGCTCGTGGCTTTTAAATCAAAGCATGCATAATAATAACGCTTTATCTGACACAAACGTTGTTCAACAAACGAAGCGATGGATAGATATTTTTGTTTTGGGTTTAAAACTTTGTCCGTTTGCGCCGCCAGTAATTAAAAACAATACGGCACATTATGCTATATTCAGGGATGATAAACTGAGCGCATTTAAAGTTTTTTTAGGAAATGAATGTACGCGATTGATAAATGATAATTCAATTGAAACAACATTTATCATCACGCCCGAAAGTTTTCTTGACTATGATAAATATTTAAAGGTTTTAGATCGCGCTAATAATTGGCTTTTAAAATTAGATCCAGATGCACTTTTTCAGATTGCCTCTTTTCATCCTGATTATCAATTTGCAAATACAAATTATAATGATAACGAAAATTTTACGAATCGTTCACCATTCCCAATTTTTCATCTATTGAGAGAAGGCTCAATTACAAAAGCAGTGGATTCTAATATAATGAAAGAAAACATTGGCGAAAAAAATGCTGCCATGATGAAAAAAATGGATTACAACTTAATTCTAAAATTACAAAATGACATTAAACGATAGAATAAACGCGCTTGTCCAACTTGGCGCATATTTACGCAATCCTGACGAAGCCTTAGAAACAGTGATGTATCGCGCAGAAGCAGAAAACGGTTGGTTTACAATTGCAAATCAGCAGCAGGCGATAAACGAAATTGCGCAACAATTTTTAGACGAAAATAAACTGCGTGATTGGCTAAAAGGTTATACTATTTTAGATGTGCCACCACCAAAAATTATTGCGCTCATTTTGGCAGGCAATATTCCATTAGTTGGTTTTCATGATGTGCTATG
>JAYVVO010000457.1:0-3341 GCA_043786955.1 Saprospiraceae bacterium | reverse complement strand
AATTATTCAAATACGCAAACTTATCCTTGTATTTTTTCTTGAGCGCAAATAGTTCATCTCTGAATTGCGCAGCAGTAATAAAATCTAAATCTTTAGCGGCATCTTTCATTTTCTTTTCCGTTGATGCAATAAGCATATCGAATTGTTGGCGCGTCATATAAGTTGTGATAGGATCGGCGGCAATGCTGACTTCATCGCTTTCAACATACGCGTTAAGTTTTTTTCCGCGAATATCTAAAATAGAACTCGCCTCCAAAATTTCTTCGCGCGTGCGCGACACTGTCGTCGGCGTGATATTATGTTTTGTATTGTATGCTATTTGAATGGCGCGACGGCGCGTCGTTTCATCAATCGTGCGTTGCATGGAAGCGGTTACTTTATCGGCGTAAAAAATAACGAGTCCGTTAGAATTTCGCGCAGCGCGACCTGCTGTTTGTGTGAGCGAACGTTCGTTGCGCAAAAATCCTTCTTTATCGGCATCTAAAATAGCGACAAGCGAAACTTCAGGTAAATCTAAACCTTCGCGTAGCAAATTTACACCGACAAGAACGTCGAAATCGCCGAGGCGTAAATCGCGCAGAATTTCCATACGTTCCATCGTATCTACTTCGGAGTGAATGTAGCGCACTTTAATTTCGAGTTTAACTAAGTACTTTGTCAACTCTTCACTCATGCGTTTTGTGAGCGTAGTGATTAACACGCGCTCTTTGAGCTCAACGCGTTTGTGTATTTCTTCCAATAAATCATCTACCTGATTGATTGACGGACGAACGTCAATCGGTGGATCGAGCAGTCCCGTTGGTCGAACAATTTGTTCAACAACAACCCCTTCTGTCACTTGCATCTCGTAATCGCTTGGCGTAGCAGAAACAAAAATAACTTGATTCAAAAGCGATTCAAACTCGATAAAATTTTGCGGACGGTTATCCATCGCACTCGGCAAACGAAAACCATACGAGACTAAATTTTGTTTGCGCGCACGATCTCCACCCCACATTCCGCGAATTTGTGGCAGCGTCGCGTGACTTTCGTCAATGAAACACAAATAATCGGATGGAAAATAATCGAGTAAACAAAACGGTCTATCACCTGGTGTGCGACGATCGAAAAAACGCGAGTAGTTTTCTATGCCCGAACAATAACCCAACTCTTTAATCATTTCTAAATCGAAGGACGTGCGCTCTTCAATGCGTTTGGCTTCGAGTTGTCTGCCATCGCGTAGAAAATATTTGACTTGCTCGTTCATCTCATGCTTAATATCTTCCATGATCTGTTCAATTCTATCGCGCGAAGGATTGTACAGATTGGCGGGAAAAATCGCCGCTTCATCGAATTTAGCTAAACTTTTTCCACTCTCTTTGTCAATTGTTTCGATGCCTTCAATTTCGTCGCCAAAAAATGTCACGCGCAAACCGTGATCGGCATAAGGCAAATTAATATCAACGGTATCGCCGCGCACTCGGAAAGTGCTGCGCGTAAATTCTGTTTCGGTTCGCGCATACAAACTATCAACTAAAGACAGCAAAAAATGATTGCGTGGAATAATCATCCCTGTTGTGATGCGCGTGATATTGGTTTTATAATCTTCTGGATTACCCATACCGTAAATACACGAAACGGAAGCAACAATAATTATATCTCGCCGACCCGACAACAAAGAACTCGTTGCCCGCAATCGCAATTTATCTACCTCTTCATTGATTTGTAAATCTTTTTCGATGTACGTATCACTCACGCTGATGTACGCTTCGGGCTGGTAATAATCGTAGTAACTAACGAAATACTCGACGGCATTTTCTGGGAAAAATTGTTTAAACTCGCTGTATAGTTGCGCCGTCAGTGTTTTATTGTGCGTTAAAATGAGTGTCGGACGATTCAAATTGGCAATCACATTCGCCATCGTAAACGTTTTACCAGAACCTGTTACGCCCAATAAAGTTTGCGCACGCTCACCATTCAATATACCATTGGTTAGTTGGGCAATCGCTTCTGGTTGATCGCCAGTTGGTTCGTACTTAGAAATTATTTTAAAATTCATACGTTTAATCTAATTTGATAATTACTGCACCAACTGGCAATTCATCTCTTAATAAATATTCTTTTATAATCGGCGAAAGGTGTTTTAATTCTTCATAAGTGTTTATTTCGGCAGTTAAAACAAAAAATGTTATTGTATATTTCTCAAAGTTTTGTTGGTGCTGTAAATTTTTATCAAAAGTTAAAAGCGCATCAAAATTATTCTCTAATAGAAGTTTTAAGTGCTAAAAAATTTATTTGCCAAATCTAAAAGCCCAATAACTTGATTTTTTGATACAGTTGGAAACTCTTCTAAAAATTCATCAAGAGAATAGCCCGCCTCGAGAAAATCGAATAATGTTTCAACAGGTACGCGTGTACCTTTGAATACAGTTTGACCGCATAAAATTTCACTATCAATGATAATAAGTTCCTTGAGTTCCATGTTTTAAACTTGAAATATACTTTCACTTAGGATTTACAAAGTTAGTTCGACTTTTTTAATAAACCTAACAATTTAACCCACCGCAAACACTCAGCACTTGACCCGAAATATAACTGCTTGCACTCGAAGCTAAAAACAAAGCCGCGTTTGCAATTTCTTCCACGCTGCCCAATCTGCCGAGCGGAATATTTTTTAAAAAATTTGCTTTCACTTCATCGCTCAAAACGTCCGTCATTTCAGTCTCGATATAACCTGGGGCTATAACATTGCAACGTATGTTTCGGTTGCCGTATTCTTTCGCAATTGATTTAGAAAACCCAATAATTCCTGCTTTCGATGCCGCATAATTCGCTTGTCCTGCATTGCCAAAAACGCCAACAACGCTACTCATATTGATTATAGAACCGTTGCGCTGTTTGAGCATCGGTCGCAAAGCGTGTTTGGTAATATTAAAAACAGATTTTAGATTAGCGTTAATCACTTCATCCCATTGTTTTTCTGTCATGCGCAGCATTAAACTATCTCGCGTGATGCCCGCATTATTGACAACGACATTGAGCTTCCCCATTTTTTTTACTATCGTATCAATCAGTTTTTCCGATTGCTCGAACGATGCCGCATCCGATTGAATACACTCGACCGCATAACCTAAACCATTTAACTCTGTGCGCAGTGCGTCTGCGCGTTGGGTTGAACTTTCTGAAATGTAGGTAAAAAAAACAAAACTTCCTTCTGATGCAAATTTTCTGACTAAACCTTCTCCGATGCCGCGCGCACCGCCTGTAATTAAACTTACCGAATTTTCTAAAATCATAGATTGATTAATTTTTGTGTAAAGTTAAAACTTTAAATGAAATTAATACGTGTAACAAAAAATAGG
>JAYVVO010000456.1:0-3353 GCA_043786955.1 Saprospiraceae bacterium | reverse complement strand
TCGCCCAAACAACCTTTTGGTGTGCAGGCACTTTCTACGGCTGCTGTTGTCGATAACGCGCCCTTCTCTTATTTAAAACATGGTTTAGATGGTGAAACCATAAAAGCCAAGCCACTGCTTAAATTTATTTACGATAATGTAGCTGGGCTACCAATGTTAAAATATGCTATCTACTCTCCGAGTCAGTTAGATAAAAAAAGCATAACACAGCAACAAATACCGATAAATTTCGGACCCAACTACTTAACCGTTGATTGCAGCACCCTCCCCAGTTTAGTGGCTAATCAACCGTATATTTTAGAAGTTACAAACGATAATAATTCCACTTTTTATTGCCGCTTTATTTATGTCAAATAGTAAGTTTTTATTGCTGGGTTTTTTGTTTTTTGGCTGTAACCGCATGGACACAGGCGCAAAGGGCTATATGGCTGCATGGCAAAAAACCAAAAATACGGTGAGTGCAACAAGTAGAAACAAGGATATTGAAATGACTTTAACGTATTTGCCCACCGATTATTTAGTGATTAACGATGTGGGTGCTGAAATAAAACAGCGTGATTACGATAAAAGCGTGGGCAGTTTTTGCGACCATATTTATTGCACGCTCAAAATTAGAAACGATAATGCTGCAAAGCAACAAACAGCGATGGATATACCGAAATATTTTGCGCATGATAGGCAACGACAAATATTTGGTATTCATGGCGCGGATGATACGCTGCGCTGTGTTATGTATCAACCTGAACTGATTGGGAATAAAGCCTTAGAAACGACGGTGAATCTTGTTTTTAATCGCCCACTCAATCAAAAATGCGGCATGCCTTTAGAAAGCGATTTCACGTGTTTGTTTAAAATGCTAGATAGTACGAACAGCGAGATCAGACTTACGATCAATAAAAACGCTATTAATCAATTACCCAAGTTAAAATTTTGATTATGAACTTGAATTTAACTAACAGAAAAAGGGTTGCATCTGTTTTATTGGTCTTAATGATCATTCAGACGCTTCACCCGTTAACGGCACTTGCTTTAACAAGCGGACCTGTGCAGCCCGAGTTTCAAGGTTTCAAACCCATTGAAGCTACCAACATGGTTGATTTATTCACGGGTAATTTTTCCTACAATTTACCATTGTTCGAAATTGATGGCTATCCCGTTAATATGTCTTACAGTTCGAATAATCGCCCTGAAGATGAGGCGAGTTGGGTGGGATTGGGATGGAGCCTTAACCCAGGTTCAGTTAACCGCGATATGCGTGGTTTGCCCGATGATTTTAAGGGGGATTCCATTTTAAAAGAATATAATCTCAAAAAAGATTTTACTGTGGGTGGTGGTGTCGGTGCAGGTATTGAGTTTTTTGGCATAGGTGGAACTAAAAAACTAGGGGGTATCAGTGGTAGCTTAGGTCTCTTTTACAATAATAAGAAAGGGTTTGGAATCTCGCAAAATTTCAGTGGCAATGCAAATCTAGGCGTTGTCAATGCTTCAGCGTCACTAAATTTTAATACGCAAAATGGATTAGACATAGGTCTTGGGTTATCAACAAAAATATTTGATTTAAAAGAAACTAATTCTGGTGCAAAAGCTGGTTTAAATATAAATTCAAGGCAAGGATTAAAATCTATCACTTTAGGTTCTTACAATGAAGGCGGTGGCAGATTCAACAATAGCGAAACAGGGGGTTCATTACGTTATGATTTTGGCGGCTTTCATTATATGCCAACAAATTCGTTACCGATACAAAATCAATCTTTTTCATTACATTTAAGCGGTGGCGGTGAGTTATTTGGAGTTTTCCCACATGGTTTTTTAGATGGATATTTAAGTCTTCAAACATTGCAATTGAATAGTCAGCTTCAAAGATCTTATGGTTATTTAAACTCCAGATTAGGGAAGCAAAATATTTCAAACTTGTTAGATGTCAACAGAGATAATCAATTAGTGTACCATGAAAACACGCCCAATTTACCTATTGGCTATGGCACTTATGATTTTTTCTCAGTTTCAGGTCAAGGAGTTGGTGGGCAATATCGTTTATTTAAAAACGATATTGGCACTTTGCAAAATTCCTATTCAACAAATAGTAGTTCAAGTATTCCTTTAGGGATTGAATTAGGAGGTGGAAATATTGTTCATGGAGGCGCAGATTTAACTCCTACTTTAGTCTCATCTCAAACATCAGGATGGACATCTGTAGATGGAAATAGCACTGAAAACTTTCTAAAACATACAGATAGTGATAAAAATTATGAAAATGTATTTTTCAGAGAAAATAGCGAAAAAACAGTTGTTGACGATAACTTTAATACAAAAATTGGAGGGACAGATCCCATTTATACACGCATTGCACAAACAGACGCAGATGTAACAGCAAGTGGTGATTTTGATATTCAGCGCAATAAATCAAAAATTGGCTCTACATCCTTTACAAATACTGCCCAAAAATCAATACGTGCGAAACGTTACAGTGTATTCAATTACCTAAATGCTGACGAAGCATCGAATGTAGGATTAGATAAAATTATTAAGAGTTATCCGCTTAATACATTAACCTATGGCAATTCTGGCACACCCAATTGCGGTACTACGACTCCTTATACGAGAACTAGTGGCAATGCAAAACCTTATCATATTTCTGAAGCGTCAATTTTAAAAACAGATGGTTCTCGCTATGTTTTTGGTTTACCAGTCTATAATTTAAAACAAAAAGATGTTAGTTTTTCTACGACAGATAATCTTATAACGGCAGATAGCGCTTACATAAACTATAATAGCGGCGATAATTCAATAAATAATAGCCAAGGTAGAGATAATTTGTTCGATGCCCAAACGGTACCCGCGTATGCGCATAGTTTTTTATTGACGGGTGTACTTTCTGATGATTATGTCGATGTTAAAGGTGATGGCATTACGGACGATGATCTCGGCAATGCCGTTAAGTTTAATTATACCAAAACAACAGATGTAAAACCATTTAAATGGCGCACCCCCGTAGTATTAAATTCAGCGCGACAGATGAGTGGCTTGAAAGTTGACCCGTTCGACAATAGAGCAAGTTATGTTTATGGCGAAAAAGATATGTGGTATATGCACTCTATCGAGTCGAGGAATATGGTTGCGCAGTTTTATGTTTCAACCGCTGCGGATACCTCTAAAAGGAGAGACAGCTATGGCGTTTTAGGTGAAAATGGAGGCGTAGATACTTTACAAATGTTGCGCAAGCTGGATTCTATAAAAATTTACTCCAAATCTGATTTATTGATGAATGGTGCTAGCGCAGTACCAATTAAAGTTGTACGCTTTGAATACGATTACTCGCTCTGCCCGAACACGCCTAACAGTATCAATAAAAT
>JAYVVO010000455.1:0-3356 GCA_043786955.1 Saprospiraceae bacterium | reverse complement strand
GAAAAAATGCAAACGAGGTGGCTGCAGAGCGTAGCGAGGCGAGCGACCGAAGTGTAGCAATTTTGAGGTAATGCAGAGCGTAGCGGTGCAATATCGCGTGATGTTTTTTGCTCTGACGCGAGGCAGGCAGAGCGAAGCGAGGCGCGCCGAAGCAAGGCAGAACAAAAAACATCGTTAAATGGAAACGACAAAAAAACCTTTAAAAACCTAAAAGCCAAATCGTGTGCAACCTAAACCACAAACGCGCACACGAAAAAATGGACGGCGTAGAAAATTTTGCGCGTTTATATATAAGGCACATATTTTGCTAATTTATAAAAATGGATATACAACTAATTAGAGAAATAAGGTTAGACAATTGCATTATCGGCAAACTAAGAATTGCAGACATTTTTTGGTGTTGGACGCTCGAAGATATAGAGCGGAGAGAAAAGATTTTTGGCGAGACCGCAATTGCGGTCGGACGTTATGAGATTATAATAGATTATTCAGAACATTTTGATTGCGATATGTTGCACATCCTTAATGTTCCAAATTTTGAAGGAATAAGAATACATTGGGGAAATACCAGCGCAGATACGGCTGGTTGTGTTTTGGTTGGAAATGATGCCGACTTAGAGAATGGTGAAATAACCAGATCACGTGAAGCGTACGCCGAATTGACGTCGATTGTAAAGCCCTGGCTCAAACGCGATAGTATTTTTATAGAAATAACGGACGCTCAAATTATATCTTAATCTATATAAGGCATAGTTTTTGAACAATTAGCAATAAATAACAAAAACAATGTTCCTTAAATTTTGGCTCTACTTTCATAATATAATTGAAAATTTAGAATTTGCGATTCTTGCAGCATTCGCAAAAGCACTATTACAACCGCTTGAAACACGCGCAAAAACTATTGTTACCGTGCTTAGTACTGCGATTTTAGGGACTTTGATTGGCGCATCTGCTTCACATATTTCTTTTCTGAAAGATTTTGCATTCGGAATTAGTACCGTAATTGGGTTATTCGGCAGAGAGGTTTTCGATTTTTGTATAGACTTTATCAGAGATAAAGATAAATTTAGTTCCCTATTTAAAAAATAAAATTGTGCTTAACGACTTCAAAAATTTTGTAGCTAATAACTACGCAATAATAAGGTATATTCAACTACATTTTGCTTTTGGAATATGCACTACCGTAGGATTATGCGGAAGAGATATAATAGACTATTGTGTACTAAAGATAAAATCGCTTACTCAAGGTCTAATTAAAACGCTAAAAAACTCTCAAACTTACTTAAATAATAATCTTAAATAATAATGTTATGTTCGATGATTTCGCAATTATGTTTAACCGCATAAAGTTTTTTATTATAGGCCTTTTTATTCTGTCTGCACTTTTTTTTCGCTTTTGTGCAACACATAAGCAAAACATTAATACAACACAAACGTACACAGATACACTTACAAATAAATTAGCGTATGCGCTTAGTGTGCAGGCGAAATTACGCGATTCTATACAGTTCCTTACAATATTTTACAAAGACAAAGAGCCAGAAATAATAACAGATTTTTCACACCCTATATTAATCCATGACACAATTAGAAGTAAAACACACATACTCGATACGTTTTTTACAAATCAAGTTATTGTTGTACATGATACTACACGCGGAATTGACACGGGCATTTATCTCACTTTGCCTTATTCTTTTGTACTTCAAGATTCGTTCATAAAACTTAATCTCAGCATTGACAGATATAAAAAAAGCGTCGACTCTTTGCAGATATACAACGCTTTAAACATAAGTACAAAAATAACAAAATCTTTTTTTACAGATTATAATAGCATCAGTTTTTCAAACTCTAATCCGTACGTCTCTACTATAACACCAATTTATACCTATTCGGTTCCAACACCGCAAAAAAAATGGGTTGACCGCATCGGCGGTTTTGTTTTAGGCTTAGGTTTAGGCTATATAATACGTAAAAATTAGTGGTTAAGGCGCAAAGTAAATGAAGTTTGCAAAATTTGGCTAAGATTTTGCAACTAACCAAAAGAATATTTTTTATGTCAACGAAAGCGAAAGCATTAAAAGCTGTTACAAAATCGGGAATATTAGAGAAAGCCTCCAGTTCGGCTGCCACTGTTATTACAAAAACAGATGCTTCTCAAACCTTGAAAGATGCAGCAACTAACCTAATTCAGTTATGTGGCTACTACAACGATTCCGTAGACAATTTTAATAATTTGGTAAATGACAGCGTAACGAAAACGGCTGGCGTTAACGACGATTTAATTGTAGTAAAATATTCGTTCCTTGAATTTAAACGCGTTGCAAAAGGCTTGGTATTATTAGGCATTACACCCGCTTCCGACGTTGCACATATTATAATGTATTAACTATGGCCTCACATGCACGCGCATTAAAAGAAATTAGAGTACCGGCAATTATTTTGAAGGCGCGCGAGTCTGCCATTGCGATTGCTGCAAACACAAGTTCGAGCGATGTTTTAAAGAATGCAGCAACCGACTTAATTAGTTACTTAGACTCTTATAGTGTCTCTGAAGTTAATTTTAACAACGCTGCGCCAGGCACAATTACTCTTGCAATAGCCGTAAACGACGACCTACAAAAGTGTAGAGATAGTTTTAAAAATTTAAAAATACTTGCGAAAGGTCTTGTTACAATGGGTATTGATACCCATGCAAGTATGCCAGGAATTATATTTTATTAAAAAGAAAGGGCGTAAGCCTCACTATATTTTTTTTTCAAATTTTCTAAAAAAGTTTTTTATGTCAACTTCTGCAAAAACGATAAAGGTTATTACTAAACCTACAATCGTACAAAAAGCAAGTGATTCTGCAGCTGCAGTTATCGCAAAAACCGATTCTTCTCAAACTTTGAAAGATGCTGCAACCGCACTTCAAACGAAAATCGGAACGTATAACACCGCGTTCGACGATTTCAACGGCGAAGTTTCCGTAGTAACTCCGAAATCTGTTTCGGTAAATGCAGACCTCATGGCTTTGAAAGCTGCTTTTACAGCGTTTAAAGTTACAGCGAAAGGTTTAGTACAAATGGGTTTAACTGCCCCTGCGGACATTGCTGGAATTATTATGTATTAATTGCGATGAAACGCAAAGTAGCTCGTTAGTAGAGCAACTATGAGATACCTTACTCAAGGTAGTTAAAATGAGATACTGTTTATCACCCTTGCTTTTTGCAGGGTTGGTATTCGGTAAAACCGCAAGGTTTGAGCGTCCAAAATTAAGCTTGGACGCTTTTTTTTTATCTAAATCAATTCAACGAACATACTAAACTTAATAAAATTAAGCATGACACGAATAAGAGCAAAATACATTAAAA
>JAYVVO010000454.1:0-3358 GCA_043786955.1 Saprospiraceae bacterium | reverse complement strand
CACCAGGAAAAAATAAAGTATTGGTGCCACGCTCCAAACTCAGCGTTGACATCGCTTTGAGTGTTTCAAGGTAAATTATATTTTTTTTGCGCCTATCCACTTGATATGCACCGAGCCGATTGATAAAAAAAGCGAAGAAACTTGAGTTACTCAAATTGATGCCCGCACCATAAGAAAACGAAGGCAAACCCATAATACTATCCATCGCAAAACCAACCAAAATAGAATCGAGATTGCTAAAGTGCGTCGGCATCACAATTAAAGTTCCTTTCTGACTTAAATCGCGGATAAGTTCGACGTCGCCAAAAACTTGAATGCGTTGGTGCAAACGATAACGCGAACCTAAAAATCGCCACCACCGTTCAACCGCAGCATTGAGTAAGCGATTGAAAAAGAAAAACAACGTATTACTCGAAAAATTAAAAACAGCAGGAACAAACTTGGCAACAATTTCTTCCGCGTATTGCTCTATAATATCAGTTATTAGACTTTCTCGACTTAATACAGCATTTTGACTCGTCTCACTTTCTATTTGTAAAAGTCGTTTGCGCACGTCGCGCCAAAATTTTTTTTCTTTTTTTGTGTCAACCTTCCAAGGATTATCGCGCAAGCGATTGCGTTCTTGAAACAATACCTGCTCAATCAAACTGTTTTGATCGGGAGCTAAAATTTTTAATCTATCTTTAGTGTAAGCAACAATTTCTTTTATAAAATTCTCGCGATCTTCCGAAAGTTTATATACAGGCCATTGCCGCAAATCTTCAATTAATCTCGGATAGGGCTGAATAAAGTTTTCAACGAGTTCGTTATCTGTTTTTTCAATTTTAGGTTCAAATATTGATGACAGCATACTTCTTAATTTTGTTTGTTCGTTTTAAAATCCGCATTCGATTCTCCAATAAAGTTAAGCACATCTTCTTTTCCCCAACCTTTTTCAGCCGAAGTTAAAAACATTAATGGTAACTCACTCCAATGATTACCCAAAGCTTCTTTAAATTTCGCGACGTTTTCAGTTATTTTTGGCTTGCTCAATCTATCCGTTTTTGTAAAAGCGATAACGAAATGCAATTCATTTTCGCCTAAAAAATTAATAAATTCAATGTCAATTTTTTGTGGTGGAATCATTCCATCCACCAAAACAAAAACGCATTGCAGCTGTTTTCTATTGAGAAGGAAAAAGTTTATCATTCTTCCCCAATCGGCACGTTTATCTTTCGATTGGCGTGCATAACCAAAGCCTGGCAAATCTACTAAATACCACGCCTCGTTAATTTTAAAATAATTAATGGTTTGTGTTTTCCCTGGCGTATTAGAAACCTTAGCCAATTTAGCTTGGTTTGTCAGCATATTTATGAGGGAGGACTTTCCGACATTTGACCGTCCAATAAAAGCATATTCGGGCAAAATATCTGTCGGACAATTTTCTTCTCTGACGAAACTTCCCGTAAATTTGGCTTCTTTAATGATCATAAAATTGTTGAATTTCCCAAAAATAGAAAAAATGTTTCTATTCAGCGATAATTATACGACGTTGGTATAAAAATTTAGTGTATTTCATAAAAAATATTCATATTTGAGCGTAAATTAAAAATATGGTTGACGTAAACGATGCGCTTCTTGACAAATTAGAATCGCTCACAAAATTAGATATTGAGCCGAAAGAGCGTGCTGGCGTGAAAAAATCTTTGCAAAATATTTTAGCCATGATGGATAAACTCAACGAACTAGACACCGAAGGCGTTGAACCTTTGGTGTATATGAATGAGCAAGCGTTTTCGCCACGCGAAGATGTTGTAAAAAATCAACTCACCGTTGAACAAGTTTTTCTAAATGCGCCCAAACATAATGCGCATCATTTTTTTGTACCTAAAGTTTTGTAAAATAATGGAACCAATAATAGCTATTCGCGAGTTGAGAAAAACATACGTTATGGGTGAAGACATCATCAATGCTTTGAAGTCAATTTCGCTCGATATTTACAAAAATGAATACGTTGCTCTGATGGGTCCTTCGGGTTCAGGAAAATCAACTTTGATGAATTTGTTGGGTTGTTTAGATACGCCGAGCAGCGGAACGTACACGCTCAACGGTATTGATGTGAGTAGTATGAGCGATAACGAACTCGCCGAAGTGCGGAATAAAGAAATAGGATTTGTATTTCAAACTTTTAATTTACTGCCGCGCATGAGTTCTCTCGAAAACGTGGCATTACCTTTGGTTTATTCAGGCATGAAACGCGATGCGCGACTTGAACGCGCTGAAGAAGTGCTTTCATCGGTGGGTTTAGATGGTAGAATGCAACATAAACCGAACGAGCTTTCAGGTGGACAGCGACAACGCGTAGCCATTGCACGGGCATTGGTAAATAAACCCGCAATTATTTTAGCGGATGAGCCGACAGGAAATCTTGACTCTAAAACAAGTATCGAAATTATGGGTTTGTTTGAAGAAATACACAAACGCGGCAACACGGTTATTCTCGTCACGCACGAACCCGACATTGCGCTGCACGCACACCGCATCATTCGTTTGCGCGATGGTTTAATCGAATCAGATACATTGAATAATAATATCACTACCGTTGCTGACGCAATGAAACATTTACCACAACAAGTTTAGTTGTTGGTTGTTTGTAAAAAATAAATAAAATTTGAAAATTTATACAAAAACAGGCGATACAGGAACGACTGCTTTATTCGGAGGCAGGCGCGTTTCCAAAACAGATGCGCACGTTGAGGCGTATGGTACGATTGACGAATTGAGCGCACACCTCGCCGTTTTGCGTTGCTGTGCTATTTCCGAAAATCATAAATCGTACGTTCAAAAAATACAAAACACGTTGTTTGTAATTGGTTCAATTTTAGCCGATGGCGAAAAAAAACGCAGTGCGTACATTCCCACGTTCGATGTTGAAAATACAACTGATTTAGAAAATATTATTGATGCCTTAGAAAAAGATTTAACGCCACTCAAAAATTTTATTTTAGCTGGAAGCGATATGGCAAACGCGCAATGTCACGTTTGCAGAACCGTTTGTCGTCGTTCCGAAAGGCTTGTCGTTTTTTTAATTGAAAATAAATTAATAGACGATGAGAGCGTTCTAAAATATCTCAACCGACTTTCTGACTATTTATTTGTGTTGGCAAGGCATATTACGTTTCAAAATGGCAGTGAAGAAATTATCTGGAAAACTTGATTGTAGTATCGCAACGCTATGTGATTTAATCAGTTGATTTAGTATATTATATCAATCATTGTATAAAAATTTTCTAAATCACAAATCAGAAAATTTAACGAAAACCATAACGAACTCAATCAAACATTAGGTGATTAGACGTAAAATTTGATGTTTTTTATT
>JAYVVO010000453.1:0-9416 GCA_043786955.1 Saprospiraceae bacterium | reverse complement strand
TATAAGTTCCACCAGGCAGTGGTGCAATTTGTTGACCCGTTGAATTTTTAAAATCCCATTGATAAGTGTATGGTGGATAACCGCCTGTAACAACAGCCTCTGCTGCACCGTCACACGTACCACCGCAAACAACATCACCGACGTGAACGACAACCGAAAGCGGTTGCTGTAAATTTAAAACTTTCGTAGCCGTACAGCCTTGCGCATCGGTGACATACAATTGATAAGAACCCGAAGTCGGATTAGGTAAACGCTGCGAGTTGTACATCGTCCCTGTCAATAAATTCTGCCACGAATACGTATAGGTACCTACGCCACCTGTTGCTGAAGCTATGTAAGCAGTTGTGGTACAAATATCTGTACCGTCTATGGTAGAAGTAGGAATTATTTGTGTCGGTTGACCCAACGTAAAAGATTTTGTTGCGAATAAACCTTTAGCGTCAGAAACATTGACTGAATAATTTCCAGCTTTGATACCATTAACTGTTTGTCCGTTATTTTGTCCGTTACTCCATGAATATTGAAACGGTGGAGTACCACCCGTCACGTTTGCCGTCGCTTGACCGTTCGTATAACCAAAACACGTTGGATTAACGGTAGAAACATCTACCGAAAGTTGCGCAATAGAAATGAAGGGCAATAGGCAAAATGCAACCGGCAAAATGCAACCAGCAAAATGCAAATCGCAAAATGCAAATCGCAAAGAGCAAGTTGCAAAAAACAGTTTGCTTTTTGAAATTTGAATTTCGTTATTGTGATTGATTAATATCTTATTCATATTTTTTTAGTGTTATATAATTTTAAAAACAAAGCGCGATCTTGCTATTTGCATTTTACTATTTGCCCTTTGCTTTTCGAATTTTGCTATTTAATATTTATTTCCGTTCAAAATAATATCTTTTATTACTACGCGACGATTCAAAGAAGCATCCATGCTATACACCGACGCATCGGTGCGGGCATCGAAAGAATTTACGGAAGCACCAATTGCTTCTTCTGTAATTTTTAATTTTCCGTTAGCGAGATACTTACGCAAAACGCCATTCTGAAATTGATTAAAAGAAGCGCGAACCGATTGAATGCGGCGTTGCGACAAACTCTTATTGTATTCACCGTCTGAAAGCGGCGAGGCATAACCTTCCAAAACGATTTCCATGTTGTTGCCGTTCTGTAAATAATTTTTCAGAACTTCGCAAAAACCATTGAGTTTATTATAACCACCTTTCAACTCCGATTCAAAAAATAAATCCATTTCTTTACTCGAGCTTGTTGCACTTGCACCTGTGCTTGTTATCAATTTATTGTACACTTTAATAAATTCACTTTTCTTAGCATAAAAATCGCGATATGTTTTATCATAACTTGAAACACCAACTGATGAATTACCGTTCGGTTTATCGTTATCGAAATAAAGAGAAAGCGGCAAACCTGCAAACGGCGTTAAGTAAAGTGTATCGCGAATAAGTCCCGAAGGATCATCCGAACTATATGGCGCAGAAAGTGATACATCGCTGTAACCGAGTGACGTACTCTTCAAAACATATTCTTTTCCTTTTTCGACAGTGTAAGTAAAGCTACCACCTTTTGCACGCGCTTTACCGATGACAGCTTGCGAATTTTGATCTACAATGTCAATCGGTTTTGTAGATGTAACAATTTTACCGGTGTAATTATCTACAAAAGTAACAGTCATTGCTTGACGCACTAAATCGGATGGATTTTGTGCTATCTGAGATTGTAAATTAAAACTCGAAGAGATGTCGCGCGCATTTAACGCTTTGAGTTGTGCTTGCAACGAACCAACATTCTTCAAAGAAAATAAATCCATGGTTGAAACATCCGGATCGTAAGGTATCGTTTTATCTAAGAAAATCCGATTAATTTCAAGAATTTCTACTTTGCGCTCGCGCATCGCTTCAATACTATACACCGAAAGTTGTCTTTGTTTTTCATCAGCGCTAACGGTTGGACTGGCGCGCTCTGCACCAAAAGGTTCAACGCGAATCCGCAATTGTCCCGATTTCATAGCCGCGAGTAATGAACCGCCATTATAAGTTTTGAAGTGATTGATTACTGAGCTCACACGACGCATCGAGAGAATTTTATTATAATCTTTTTGGGCAATCGGTGAAGCATAACCTTGAAGGACTAATTCTAAAGCATGACCACCAGCAATATATTTTTCAAGGAGACTTGAGAAATAAATCAAGCGGTTATCACCATAACGCACGTTATCTTCAAAGAAACTTGAGATTTGATTCGCTTTTAATGCCGCAATTTCAGCAGGCTCAGTTGCATACACTTCTTTCAAATAATCTGGCTGATTATTAATGTATCTATCGTAGGTTTCGCCGTAAGTGAAAATTGTACCGACATCGCGAGAACGTGCTACAGGTTCGTCGTTATCGAAATACAGTGTGAAAGGCAAACCACCGAACGGATCTAAGTACAGTGTATCAAAATATTCAAATTTTGGTGTTACTGAAATAGCATCAATCGCAACCGAATTTGAATCACTCTGATAACTTTTTAAATCACCATTTAAAAAATATTTTGTACCGTATAGTAAATCGCCAAAAGCCAATGTGTTTGTGCCCGTTGCTACTTTTTGAGTAACAATTTTACCTTTGCCATCGCGCAGCGTAATAGTTGCATCGTTTAGAGGTTTCTTTTCTAATTTATCGAAAACATACACCGTTAGTTTAGCATTCGGGCGCAATTCTAAAGGTCTATAAAGCGTTGTCGAAACATTTAAATTAAGTGTATTAACCGTTGCTGAATCGGGTAGAAAACCTTTTTTGCTTGCAATGATTTTATATTTTTTGTCGAACTCTAACGGAAAAGCAAAATCGTTACCCGTTGTATTAATCTGATTTCCGACCAGCGCATTGGCTTCCACGTCTAATAAATCAAGACGGACACCGTCTAATTTATTGCTCATACCTGCTAAAAATGTTTCAGCTTTTAAATCCACTTTGAGATTGTAGCTATAAATATCGTTACAAATACAGTCGCGTTCTTTGTCGTCACAAATTCCACCTTTTCTATTCGAGACAAAAAATGCTTTTGCTTTCGAGAGCGAGTAATATGTATCGTCGTAACTGCTGTTCATTGGATAACCGCCGTGTTCAGCTTTCATCCAATGCGGATTAAGAGTCGTGTTTTCGGTAGCTAAAGCAGAACCTTTACCACTCACTTCCGACACCTCACCACCCATAATTTTACTTGAATAAATATCTAATCCACCCAAAGTTTTATAACCGTCGGTACTAAAAAATAAAGTTTGGGACGATGAGTGAAAGAACGGCGTAACTTCATCTTTAGTGGTGTTCAAGTCGTCAATATTTTGCGGTTTTCCCACGCTACCTGTGTTGTCAACGTTTGCCATCCATAAATCCATCCCACCCTTTGAACCAGGTTTGTTGCTCGCAAAGAAAAGCACGTCCATTTGTCGCGTAGAATCGTAGCCCACAGAAGGTTGTGTAGATGTATAGCCTGGTTTATTAATTGACGTATCGAGTTTGACGGGTGCACCCCAATCATTTTCTCCAATTTTTGAACGACGATAAATAGCGCAGTTGAATGAGCCGTTTTCATTTTCGGTGCAAATGGTATAAAAAAGGGTTGACTTATCAGTCGTCAGTGCATACGATGCCGTATTATCACCTTCAGTTTTTGAATTAATTGAAAGCGGCAAACCACGTTTTGTTAAATCGGTTGTAGAAAAAACGCCTGTAACTGGTGCATTCGATTTTAAAGAATCAGGCACATAACCTGACGTATAAAACAAAGTTCCATCGTACAAAACCGGCGCAGCGTCAATATACGGCGAATTAACGCCTCTATCCAAATGTGTGATCTCGTATTTTTTATCCGCAAAGACAATTGTTTTAGCCCATTCGCACGTTTCAATTTCACTTTTTGCAGATGCAGCGTATTCGCCTGTTGGATTTTCAGCCGCGTATTTTTCAAACAAAGAAATCGCTAAATCATACTCCTCCATATCTTTTTTCACCTCACCGCGTTTGAAGTTCAACGTCGGATACTCTTTAGCTTTGTCCGTGCGCGCTAAATTGTCAAAATAAGTATTCGCGATAGCAAAGTGACGCGTTTCAAGTGCGGAATTAGCTGCATTCCATAATAAATCGGTGCGCTCAGGGCTATCGTCAATTACAATTCTGTAATATTCCAATGCTGCGTTGTAGTTCTTATCGGCAAATGCTTCATCCGCTTTGCGCGTGTATTGTGCAGCCGTAATGACTTGTGCTTTTGCATTGAAAAGTGAAATGTGAAAAGTGAAAAGTGAAAGTGCGATTAAGCGAAAGATGAAACTTTTCACTTTTAATTTTTCACTTTTAATTTTTAATATCTTGTTCATATAATTTAGTGATGCTTGTTCTAGTAAATAATTGAACTGTAAGCTACTTATGGTTGAAAGCTGGTAGTTCATAGCTCACAGCTACAAAGTAATCGGACATAACGGACAATACTTAGCCGGTTTTACTTTGGCAAAAATATACATCACATTTATTTCTGGACCGCCTAAGCGATTAGATGCCGCTTTAAAATTAGAAAAATTTGAATCGAAATTGAGTGCTACTTTCCAATTGTTGTAAAGCAAGCCCACTTGCGGCGAAAATGCATCGCCTGGGCGAATGGCTACGCCTACTTGCAACGCAAATAATTTCGTCGGTCGGTTCTGCAAATATAAACGCGCACCCAAGCCCCCAACAAAATCTGTGTGGGGACCTTGCGACTGATACAACACATCGCCTAATAAATCGAAGTTGTGTGAAACAGGAACGTTTGTAGTCGCAGTTATGGAGTAACGCATATCAATGCCAATTTTTCCTGTTGAATTGAAAGTATGCGTCGGTTTATTTAAATGGAAAACACCTACGCCTACATCTAATGCGCCACGGGGATCTGAGTATTGGTGATGAATATTTGCACCGACGTTCAGGTCGAGATAATTAATTGATTGATCGAAAATGCCAACATCCCTTGAGACGATACTTGAATTATATTGCTTATCGGCGTATTGATCGTCCCAAGTTAAATCGCTTGTTCGGAAAGCGCGTTGATTGTAACCGCCCGAAACACCGAGCGTAAATAAATCATTCTGAGTAATAGGTAAGCCATAAGATGCCGCTAAAACAATTCCAATATTTTGCAAATGCGACCAACCCGCATTGTCATAATTAAGCATAATTCCACCGCGCCACGGATTAAATCCGTCTGCATCTGGTTTAAAAAGTTTCATATCGCCTGAAGCACCGAATGTTGTGTACGAAACCAAATCGCTATAATTTCCCCACTGTTGTCGGTAGTTTCCTGTGCCACGAATATCGCCATTAAATACACCCGTCAGTGCAGGCGTGTTATTGAGTGGCGAAAAACCAAAATTGGTGAAATGAATATCTTGAGCAATAATTCCATGATAGCTCAAAACAAAAGGTAAAAGACAAAAAGCGAGTTTGTAAAAATGTTTATTCACTTTAGTGTGTTGTTTTTTTATTCTATTGTAAAAATAAATACCAATTTAAGCAATTTAATACTCACATGGCATAGTCTGTTTGTTTTTAACTTAAACTAAATAAAATTAATTTGCAAAAGTAGCTATTTCGCTAATATTTTAGTTTTGGATTTTAATTTTTTTTAAAATTTTCTTCTCTCAAAAGAAATAAAAAAGAAATAAAATCAACACCTTTTAAAAAATTAAATGGCTATATTGGTTGGATGGAACGCGGAAAATGTAGTATGTTTAAATAATACTTTCAAATTAAACACAAAACAATATTAAAACTTTTAATTTACCAAATTTTCATAAGAATTTCGTAAAAATTCGTTCTAAAAGGGTACGTTCTGCACCTATAATTTCTGACCTTGCTAATATAGTATTTTGTGTACTCTCAATATTTTTTTCAATTAATTTTCTTTTTAAATCATTGCTATTCACTAACTTAACTCGAACGATTGTACTATTTTTATCTCTATTAGAGATATTTTTCCATTCCACAAACCCTTCAACCAAAAATTCTTCCGAAACATAAGGTTGATATAAATGAATGACAACTTTTTGGTTTGGTTGAATAATTCTGTTAAATCGGTTCGGAACTATTACCGTACCGACTAAAGTTGTGTCGGATGAAGTTAAAATTAAACCAATTACGTCAGCTGCAAAAGGATTCTCTTTTAAGTTTGTTTTACTCGATTGCGCTAAAAATTTTCCAGAATACGGCGCTAAAACCAAGTTGGTTTTCTTCCACTGAAACAGCGCATCTTTTAATCTATTGATAGACTCTAACAAACTTAAATTTTCTTTATCGCTCAAAGGTGGTGAATCGTTTTTTCTTTTGGGGTCATGTAAATCCGATTTTATTTTTTTAAGAATTAACATTTGATCATCGAGAACGCGCTTTTGAAATTTTAGTTCGTTCTCCGCATTCTCTTTTTCTTTTTGAGCTTTCTGTAACTCGGCTAATGCCACAGCTTTGTTGATGTATTTAAGTTGAACATCGTAAAATTTGCGCGAAACCACATCAGTTTTTTGTTGCAAATTCAAATATCTTTTATTTTCGGCATCCGTCTGCCGTTCAACGTCGCGCAACTTATCAGCTACTTCTTGCTTCGCTTGGTTTTGTACGTGTACTATTCGCACTTGCTTTTGTAGTGCGCGAATTAAATCGGATGTGTTTGAATATGCTGATTGCACTTCACCGAGATGCAAATAAGGTAGGGCTTTAAATTTTTCTACAAAATCGTCATTGAGCGTATCTATGTTTCTGAGCAAACTGTCTAAAAAAACAATATCGTCGTAGTTCGCTGTATTTAATTTTAAAGCAATCGGTTGCCCAATTGTTACTGTATCGCCTTCGGTGATAAATATTTTTTTAATAGTATTTTTATTCGCCACTGTTACAGAAACGGGTGGATTTTCCGAACTGATCTCAATATTTGAAATAACGACGTCGGGATATTTTAATCCGTAAGCGATACCAACTAAAGCAATTAGCGCAGAAAAGATGAGAATAATACCCCACTGCACCATCCAATGCGGAGGCACACCAATTATTCGACGCACAAAGGCGCTTCTTTCACTTTCGGCTAATTTGTTTTTAGCACGCATAAATTTAGTTACTCGTTGTTAATTGTTAGTTGTTGGTTGTTAGTTGTTAATCGTAGAATACTCGAAACCGAGTAACTAATAACGAGCAACTAAATTTCAAATAACCGTTTAAACTCTCCTTCTTGATTCATTAGACTGTTGTAGTTTCCTTCTTCCACTATTCTACCGTCTTTCAAAACTATTATATTCGGAACAATTTTCAAAATTCCGATACTGTGTGTTGTTAAAATCACAGTTCGCTTAACATTTTCTATTTGCATGAGTGCGTGCAAAACCACACGCTCGGTATGAACATCTAAGTAGTTTGTCGCTTCATCTAAAATTAAAATATTCGATAGACTATACAGTGCGCGTGCCAACAGTATCAGTTGTTTGTGTCCATTCGATACGTTTAATCCATCCAATCCCAGACGCGTTTCAAAGTTGCGCGGTAATTTTTCTATGAACGAAAGCAGTTGAACATCTGCACAAACCTTTTTTAAAAGTGCGACATTCGGTGCGTTATCGTTTAAAGCGATATTTTGAGCAATTGTGTCGTTAAAAATATAGCTGTCGTTAAAAATCGCGCGACAATTTTTAAACCACTCCGCCACATTAATACTTTCCAAGCGGGTATTACCGATCAAGATTTCGCCTTCAGTCGGTGGATATATATGCGCCAATAATTTTAATACCGTCGTTTTACCTGAACCTAAAGCACCTACTATAGCCGTCGTCTCACCGATTTTGATGCGCGTAGATATATTTTGCAAAGCAGGTTGCGCAGTGCCTGGATATTTAAAACTGATTGCATTTAAATGAATTGCGTCTGGTTGTTGTGGTATTTGTGAAATATCGGAAGTAACTGCCGTAATAAAATCATCTTTGTGTACATCGTATAAGCGAACCAACGCGCGTTGCGTCGCGCGATACGAACTTACTAAAAAAGCTAAGTTATCAATCGGCGCATACATTAAACCTAAAATAAAAATAATTGCCATTAAACTACCGACTGTTATTTCGTTGCTGATGACGTATCGCGCAGAAAAATAAATGATGAGCGCGTTTTTAATGTCGTTAATTAATCTACCGCCGAAACGTTGCCATTGTTCTCGCAACGATTTAGCAAAACTTTTATGAAAAAGTTCTGAGCGCAATCGCTCCCAGTTATAAATCATTCTGTCTTCAGCGCCAAAAATTTTAATATCGCGCAAACCTTGCACAAAATCGTTTATCACCGCCTGATTTTCTGCGAGCGAACCATTGCGCTCAGAATCTAACGTTTGTTTTTCTTTCTGAAAAAAATACATCGAAGCGGCGTAAACGCTCAGAAATATAATCGAGATAAGAAACAAAACAGGATGAAAAAAACAAAGCAGCGCATTCAAAACTACCAACGTGTAAGCAGCAAAAATATATTGCGCACTTTGCGCCGAAAAAAATTGTTCTAATCTTTGCGCATCGTTCACGCGTTGAACAATATCCTCTTCTTTTTTTGTTTCGAAATAAGTTAATGGTAAATTTAAAATGCGCCGAAGAATATCGGAGGTGTGCGTGAGGTTTAATCGCGCTGCTACTTGAATAAATAAAACGCTGCGCACAAATTCTAAAGCGTTGCTAAAAAACAGCAGCACTATTTGCCCGATCAATAACAAACCGAGAAACGGATAATTATTCTGGCTAATTCCCGCATCAACAACCGAGCGAATTAAAATGGGTAAAAAGAAATTGATAAGCGTTATAACTAATAGTCCAATACCGATCTGAAAAAAATAATTCTTATAGCCTTTTAAATAGCTAAATAAATATTTAAACGGACTATTCTTAGATTTTTCCGAAGTAGGTAAATCGTGAAATTTTTTCGTTGTTTGAAGCACTAAAGCATAACCTAATGTCTCACCTTTCTCGCCGCGTTCGACTTGCCAATTCTGAAGAAAGTTTTGCGTCGAAATTTTAGATATTCCGACAGCAGGGTCGGCGATGACGACAAATTTTTCTTGAATCTCATACACCACTACGTAATGATTGCCGCGCCAAAACGCGATAAACGGCATCGGCACACCCGATTTCAATTTTAGAAAATCTATTTTTAGAGGGAGTGTATCAAATCCTAATTTTTGAGAGGCTTCTGATAGTTCATTGAGTGAGATACCTTCTTTGACAACTTGGGTCGTTTCGCGCACAAAAATGGCACTGAGTATTTTATTGTTTGCTGCAGCCACCATACGTAAACATGCAGCCCCGCAATCACTGGCATCATGTTGTTTATAAAAGGGGTAGCGCGACATGGTGTAGTTTAAAAGTTCGA